>VXME01000004.1 GCA_009861545.1 Acidobacteriota bacterium
GTGACGCCTTAAAAACCCGCCCCGCAACCCCCGCCCCGCCGCGCTGGATCGTGGGGGGGGGCGTGGCGCGGGGGCGCCGCGCCCCGCCGGGCCGGGGGGGGCGGCGGGCGCCGACCGCATGGCCGCCGAATGGGCGGATCAGCACAGCGTGCCCGTCGACGAGTACCCGGCGAGCTGGGATCGCCACGGCGCCAAGGCCGGACGAATCCGCAACCGCGAGATGCTCGACAACGCGAAGCCGGACCTCGTTCTCGCCTTTCCCTGGGGACAGTCGAGCGGAACCGCGCACATGATGCTGATCGCCGAGCGTGCGGGCGTCCCCATCGAGGCGCCGCAGAGCACATCCGCGACCATGTCCCGCGACGGCACCCTGACCGACCTCGCCAGGCTCAGCCGCACGCCCACTCCCGCCGAGCGGGAGCAGGCCGCTGAAGCGGAGCAAGAGGCGGTGGCCGTCGCCGCGGCCGCGCGGCGGGAGTTCCGGGGCGGCGCCCCGCAACGCTCCGCGCCGCGGCGCGGGAACGGGCCGCCCATCAACCGGGGCCACACGAGTCCGACCCGGAGTGGCGACCAGCCGGCCGCAGACGCGCTCCCGTCGAGCCCGCAGCCGTAGGCTTGCCGCGATGGCAGACCTGATCGTCAGCGGCACCGTCCTCGCGTTGGCCGCAATCGCGGCTCTCGCGGGCCTGATGGCGGCCGCTGCCGCCGCCGCGTACGCCGCCGGTTGGGGATGGCACCGCGGACGCCAGCGCGCGCTCGCCACCGCCGCGCACGAGCGTCGCGGATGGGAGGTCGCGCGCCCCGCGCCGATCACTTCGGGCGGCGGGCCGGCCCCGGCCGCGCACGCCGCCGCGGCAGCCCTGCGCGCAAGGCGGGACCCGCGCGAACCGGTTTGAACCAGCGTCGCAGCTCAAGAGCTTGCCGAGCGCTCCGTACCCACGGCGGTCCCGCGGACGAGGGGCCGCAGACCGTTCCCAGCGGCGGCGGCGCTTCGGGACCCGCGGCGACGGTGCCACGGACAGCAGCCCAACAGGCAATGAGCCGGCACGGGACCCGCGTCCTCGAAGCCGGAACAGAGCCTTCGAAGTTACCGACAGGAGCGGAAATGAGCAGACCAACACGCGAGCTGGCCACGCGAGGAACCGAGCGCGACGCGCAAGCTCGCCGTTTCGAGGTGCGGATCGTCACCATCGGGAAGACGCCGAGACGAACCCTGACGTACCACGCCACGGTCGCCGCCGAGAACGAATCGGCGGCCGCCGCGGCGGCCATCCTCGACATGGTGGAACTCGAGCGCGCAGCCGGCAGGCCCGTGACGCCAGGCGAGGCGTTCCGGGCCGACGTCGACGACGGCGCGAAGACCTGGCACATGGTTGCGCAGTTCGCGCCGCCAGGCCACCGACCCGCCCGCCAGCGAGGTCGCGGGAGCACCTACGGCGACCGCGCCTGGGAGGAAGCGCGGGACACGAACCGGGAGCAGGCCGTCGAACGCGACGCGCGCTTCGCGGCCACGGAACGAAATGCCCCAACGGCCGTGCGCACCTACCTCGTGCACATCGTCGAGCAGCACCAGCCCAACGGATCGACCCAGCAGATCGACTGGAAGCAGCACCTCGAAGCCGAGGGACCCGAGACGGCAGCCTGGAACGCCATCGAGCGCTTCCGGCTCGAAATGCCGGGACTCATCGGCAAGTCGAGCCCGACGACCTTGTATCACGTCAACGTCGTCCGCGAGCCCGTCGACGGCCAGGATTGCGATGCCTGGGAAATGCGCGTCGAGTGGGACGCGAAGCGCCGGGCCATCAGCCAGGACCGCAGTCCGCACCCGACGATCCACTAGCGGCCCGTACGGCCGCCTATGGCGCGATGACCGCGGAGCCCGGACGAGCCCCGAGCCTGACCCTCCGACCGACCAACACACGGCACTCGCCGTTTTGACCGCGGTACGACTCCCCGCTTCTCTCGCATCGCGACACGGGTGCGCCCCAGCTCGGCAGCCGGCGTGCCGGTCACGAGCCGAAACAGACTACGACCCGTCAACACGAGGCCCTTGCGCCCGCTCGAACTCCACGCACACCGGCGCGGGCCGGCCTCGGGGCGCCGAGTCGCAGTACCACAGTCGTCCGGTCCAACGATCGAGCACGTACGCTCCGGCGCGCACCCCGCCGGATCCGCCCGGCGCGGCGACCTCGAACCGGGGCCCAAGCACCGCAAGAAGAACCAGCAGGGCGGCACCCGCCAGTCCCACCCCCCACAACATCGAGTGAACATGCCGCCCCTGCGGCAAGAATCTCGTCGGCACTGGGGCGGCTTCGACGGCTTCGGGTGTGGCGACAGGGCCCGCAGCCGAACCACTGGACCCCGGATGACCTGCACCCGCCGCACCGCCGCCTCCTCCGTCCAGGCCGAGGACGGAGCCGATCGACGCGGCGAAACCGGGACCACGCCCCCGGACGTCGGCGTCACCATCCCGACCGCGCCCGCCCCGCGCCGCCGGTCCATCGGTATAGCCGTCCGGAATCACCGGTGGTCGGCCATCGGTGCGCTCGAGACCCACTCTCGCTACCGCCGGGTCGCCGTCATCGTCGAGCCCGAGGTGCACCAGGTCGGGCCGGCCCCCGGTCCCGGAAGCGACCACGGTAACGACGCGACGAAGCCCGCGGTCCAGTACTTCTGCCACGGCCTCACTGCGGGTGAGGCCGCGCTCTTCGGCCAACCGCTCGACGCGATCTCGCAATCCAGCCGGAATCCGGGCGCGCACGCGCACGCGATCCGACGGGCGCGAGTCCGGCGACGACGCATCCAACGCGTGCATCCCCGGAACGGACTGTCCAGACCCGGCAAGCGGCGAACCGCCGCGATAGCGCTTGTCCGTCATCAGTCACTCCTCCCCATGGACGTGGCAAGCGTACGGCGGCCGGTTCAACAGCCTCGACACGCACAGGCTCACCACTGGGGCGGGCGCCCCCACCACCGCGGCCGCGACAGCCCGGCCGCCCGGGAAGGGCCGCCCGACAGTGAGCAGTCGAAACCCAAGCCGCAACGACGGGGCGATTTCCCGGAGGAAGAAGGCATCGGCCACCGGAAGCAGATGGAGGACGCCGCAGGTAGCCCCGCACATCGGAGTCCACCCCAACGGCTCGTGAAGGATGCGCCACGCCCCGGACGATTCGCGCAACCGTCGGCGCGCCGCTACAACGAGCATCGGATCGAGCTCGACGCCGACGGCGAGGCGGCAACGCCCGGTCGCGGCCGCTACCAGACGCCCGTCACCGCAGCCGAAGTCCACGAAGACATCGTCGGGCCGCAACGCGAGCAACCGCACCGCCGACTCGACGGCGGCGGCCGGCAGCGCGCGATACGGCGCCTTAACCCGCGCCCGCACGCCGTCGGCGCCGTCATAGACGGGAACCGGGTATCCGGGAGGCGGAAGAGACCCGCCGAACAGCCGAGCGCCGCCAGCCACGGATCTGCCCGCTCCGGAGACAACCGGATCACCCGCCGGCTCCGTTTGACAAGTCCTGAACGCCGCAGCGTGCTGCGACTCCACACATCGGCTTCCGGATTACCCGGGTTTACGGAAATCTATCCGACAGCCTCTCTACGACTTGCCGCCCCGACGCCTGCCTCCGTGGGCCGCTGACGGACTTGTCCGTTTCCAAACGGCGAGGCGCGTCGTCGCGACTCTCCTTCGACTCGCGCTTCGCGCCTCCCGGTCACGCACGACGGGCCACAGCCGGCTCGCAACCGGCTCGCAACTGGTGGGCAATACGACTCCCGCTGCGCTCTCTGCGCACGCCTGCATCCCGCGCCGCCTGTGATGTGCGCACGCGGCGCGACGCCCTCGACGGCGAGCTCGCAGCCAGCCGCCCCATTCCCTTCTCCAGGAGAACAAGATTGCCGCTCATCGACCTGCTCCCCCCGAAACAGCGCGACGCGTTGCGCCGGCTCCGCAAGCGCATCCGCAACCGCGAATACATGCGGCGCATCCGAAGCGCCGTCGACTACAAGCTCCTCTGCCCCGGTGTCGACTTGCCCCTCGAGGCCGGCACCTGCGGCCGCTGGATCTGGCCCCAGAGCAGCCGCTGCATCCGATGCCACAACCGTCGAATGTGGCTCTTGAAGTACAGCCTCAATCCCGTCGAGGCAGCCATCGCCACACTCCTCGACGCCGACGCCCTCGAAGACGTCGCCGACCACGACGGCAACCGGCCCGCGCCCGACCGCCTCCTCGACACCGTGCCGCTGCTCGACGAGCTGTCCGCGCTCGGCGATCCGTGTCTCCGATGGTAGCGGCCGGCGCGGCGCCGGGCAGGGCCGAGCGTGCGGCCGGTGCGCTGCTGTCTGCCGGAGGGAAGCACGGAGGCGGGGCCGCGCTCAATGCCGAACGCACGCTTGGTTCAGCGTCGGCCACGTATCGGTGGCCCCATTCCGCGGCGCAATGTCGGAAACCATCAGACCCGCCTCCGTGCACCCCGCGCTCGCCGAAGAGCAGCTCCGGGTTGTGAGGTTGCCCCGGTAGTGCGAGGCAACCTCAGACACCAACGCCTCCGCCCTGTGGCTCGGTGAAGACACCACTGTTCGACGCGTGCACGCCGCCGTTCGAGCCGCGGCCGGTGGCATCAAGGGTTCGCGTGGGCACACGGGCCGCAACCCGGGGCGGAATGGCCAGCATCCCCTCGCGCACGACTACAACGACACCAGGTGTCGCCACCACTGAGAAGGCAACGCCGATCACGTACGGGCACGACAGCGATCCCACACGACGACGAGCTCCCGTGCCTGGTGACCCGCGCCAGACGCGTCGCTCGCGTCTTTGCCGATCCGCGCCGGCGATGGGTGTCGCGCGTACGAGTACCGCGCTCGATACCCGGAACTACGATGTCGCACGCCCCGCGACACGCACCGCATCGCTCATCCTGATGGAGCGCGGCCACCCGGGGGGCGCCGCGGCCACGCACCGGAGTTCGCCCGACTCGTCGGCGTCGGATCGCGCCGGGCAGGCGGGTTGTACCTGGGTCGTCACTCGAGAGCGATTGGCCGCGGATCGTCTCCGCGTAGCGCCCGGGATGCTGATCCTGCTCGTCCGTGACCGCGAGGTCTTCGATCCGCGCACGGAAGTCGTCTCCCATCGTCCGTGCGTATTCAGTCGGTCATCGACCTGTTCCGCGAGAAGCTGCTCCGGGCGGCTTGGCGCCAAACGTGGCACGCCGCCACGATTCCGGGCGCGGGACCGACCCGGCTCCAGTGGCCGATATTCCGCGGCATCAGCCGCCCTCCGGCTCCGGGTACTCGAGTCGTGGCTCGTCGATCGGTACGTCGTCGCGCGATATCCACGCGCCCTCCACCGACGCACCGCCGCGTGGCCCGCGCCGCGGACCCCTCGTCGTGCGCCTCGAGTGCGCTGTCGCCGGCCGGATTCCGAGGCGCCGGCGCCGGCGCAGATCGTCGACCACGGCCGGCAAGCCGCGGTTGATCGCCATGCGCAGCAGCCACGCACGCGATACGCGCAGCTCCGATACGAGTTCATCCAGCGTGTGCAACTGGGTCGCCGTGAAGCGCACCTTCACGACGTACGCCAGCGGTTCCCAATGCGGATCGACAATCGTCCGGCGCGACATCAACGCATCCCTGGCGCCAATCGCGAAGACATGTTTCCACTCAGGCCGCGCAGCACCATCGTGCCGGGCACGGAACTACTCGCCGCGCCGGCCTGAGCCGGCACGGATACGAATCGCCAGGCCAGAAGACACTGGAGCACAAACACCCGTCAGTTCGAATCCAGGTCGGCAACCGGACCACTCGCCGAACTCAACGACGGATTTCCGAGCACGCGATCGACGACCCGGTCGAGAAGCTCATCGCGCTTGTGCCGGAGGTCGTTCGGCTCGCACGCATCGTGTAGCGCCGTCCGCAGCTCCTCCGGAGAGATCTCCGGCACGCGCTTCAGCATCACACGGCCCACGCGCACGAGCCGGCGCTCGATCCCGACGTTGGCCGCATCCGCACGGTCGGCGTCATCGACCGGACCGAGCGCACGACGACGACGCACCATCCGGTCGTCGGCGTAGCGTGCCCGGAGGCGGGGCAGGGCGGCACGC
This sequence comes from Acidobacteriota bacterium, assembly GCA_009861545.1. NCBI lineage: Bacteria > Pseudomonadati > Acidobacteriota > Acidobacteriota bacterium. The sequence goes on from VXME01000004.1 coordinate 6,102, forward strand.
ACCCCCGCGAGCCCGTGCTCGAGCGCTTCGCGCAACAGGTGTGAACGCTTGACGCCGCTCCGATACACCAGCGCGTCGTAACGCTCGAGCACGTCGCTGGGGACGAAGAACGTGAGCCTGACCATGGCCATCACCGCACCTCCTGAGCGCCCGAGTCACCTCGGCACGCAGACGGGCTCGGGGCACCGGAATCCTCTCCGGAACCGCCCGGCGGTAGGTTACCGAACCGCGGTACGCGAGCGCGCGATCTTACGCCCGGGCACGAGTGATGTATTACCTACCCAAAAACCGCTATTTGGCAGGTGGCACAATTTCTTGTACCGGACAAAAAATAGGACCCCAAGAGGGCCCGGCAGTTTTTGCCATTACGCCATCGGCCAAATAAACATGGTTTGGCAGGTTGTCATGATCATGGCGTAATACGTCAATGAACACGCGCTCTGCCAGAGGCACGTATGACGTACACGCACATGTGTGCGGACTTTTTGGCAGGCTATTTGGCACCCTGTGAGCGACCCCCTTGCGGCGGTCGCTCACACCCCATTTTTCCCTGCGGGAAGGCTCTCCGGGCGGTGTCACAAATTGCAGAAGTGTGTGTACGTACACTCGGCGAGCCCGGATCATACCGCCAGCAAGCGACGGCCCTCTTGAGGGCCCGCCGAACACCGAACAGGCCGCCCGCCCTGCGACGCGCGCGACAGCGCCGGTGCGGCCAGCCGACATCGCCAGACGCTCGGGAAAACAACCGCGCGCGGCGCGCGTGCGACAAAGGTCCGCACCGACAGGAAACGACACGCGACAGTTGGGGCAGCCCCCCCTGGGCAGCCCCGAACCTCCAGAGAGGAACGATGGCAGGACTACGCATCGAGACCAGGCAACCAGCTACGGATGTCGGCACGGTCCGACGGCGGGGGCCGAACGCCGTCCTGTACGACGACGTCCCGGAGAGCTGGCTCGGCCAGCTCGTGAACCACGAGCCGGGGGACTTGACGCGCTCGCAGCTCGAGCGGATTGACGGATGGGAGAGGCGCTACGCCGAAGCGGGCTACGCCTTCGCCGGCATCGCCGGCCTCGAGGCCGGGATGCGCCCCGGCGCACGGCACGGCATCGCGGAGCTGCGAGTCCGCGTGTCGCTGATCAACGAGCAGGTGCTCAAGCAGGACCGTCGGCGCGGCATGTGGAGCGTGCCCGCATGCGACGAGCTTCCTTCCGAGTACGTCCTGCTTCGCGAGGCCGAGGGGATTGTCCGGCTTCCCGCCACGTGGACGGAGCGTATCCGCGATCCCGGAGCCGACGTCGACGAGATCGCCGTGGACGTGCCGGTGGCCGGCCCGGACGAGATACCGACACTCCATGCCGAGGACTACCAGGCGATCGCGACACGCACTCCCGCAGACGACATCGACCGGAACGATCGCTGGGCAGCGCGGGCCTGCGACCTGGCCCTGACGCTACTCCTGATCGCGGGGTGGGAGATCGTCGATCTGCTTCCGGGCTGCGATCGCCACGGGTGGTTCGACGAATGCTACGGCCCGACCGAACTGTGGCTGGCGACGAAACGCCCGCACAGCGAGCGCGTGCCACCGGCGCTTCGCGCCGCATTCGCTCGGCGCGTGTCGCCGACCACCGTACCCCACGTGAAGATGGGCGTCCGGACGCCGTTCTGAAGCAACGGCAGTCGACACGTACCAGCCTGTTCTCGACCGGGGCGCGCGGTGGACGGAGGAGTACGCCCAGCCCAAGCCGCGCTCCGGGCCGGACGAGTCGGGTCGTCCGTGGGACGTCCTCTGTATGGGGATGTTCGCGCTCAAGGCGTTGCGCTCGAAGCTGCGCGCCGATATCGGCGTGGTCGAAGCCTTGCGTCCACTACCTGCGCGAGGAACTGCACTAGGACGCGAACGGGATCCGTGCGCGCCTGTCCGTGTGCCCGATCGCCATCTTCGGCAACGCCGTGCACAACGACATCGAGCGCCGGCTGCAGAAGGCCTGGTCGGTCTGGGTCGACCGCCTGCTTGAGTCCGACCTGAACGATTGACCGGTGGAGGATCCGTGGTCGCGGCTGTGACGGAGGGTCGGCGGTGACTCCGGCCCGGCTCCTGTATCGGCAGGAGGGCTTCGGGACGGCGGCACCTCGAACAGTGCCGCGGGATTCCGTATCGTCCTCACGGCGCGCACCCTGAACGAACCGCGTCGTCCGCGCCGATTCGCAACGGGATTCCTCCGGAGCGCGATCGGCGTGGCGCCGCTACGGAGACGAAACGCCGTTTCCAACGGGGAGCCGCAACACGCGAGGCGTTGCGCGGAAGCGAAGTGACACAACCGACGAACCGGCCGTGTGCCGGCCCGGCCGACCCGCGGGAATCAGCACCGGGCGGAGCCGGCGCCCTCGAGCCACGCGCGGCGCTCGCAGCCAGGCAGCCGATCGACGATCTGCCGTCCCGAGATCACCAGCAGTGTCAGTGCCAGGTTGCAGGGCGCCCCTTCAGGCGATCGTGCCCATCGATTTCGCGTGTGGGCGTGCGTGACGTCGATCGCCGCGTAATCCGCGTCCCCAGTGTCGCTATCGGATAGTTGCCGGCCACAGGCACTCTCATGACGATCGTCGGCGCGTGACCGCGATTGCGCACTCGGTTCCGACCACGCGGTGGGCAGCCGCAAGATTCCTTCTGGCCCTCGCGGAGCAAAGCGTTGCACGAACGCGGCTCATCCCATCGGCGCACGTTGCATCTTCCGCGGCGGCGGTTCGTGCTCGAGCACCCGCTGGTTGGATCAAGGACACGCGGCTCCGCGGCTCGGCTAGCGTAGGGTGCGCCAGGCCGCCTGCCGACCTCGAAGACCGGCGAAACCGGCGAAGCTGCAGCCGTGTTCGGCGCGTCACGTTTCGCGGATGTCGATGCGCCCGTTGTCCTTGGGTCAGGTCCCCCGGCTCGTCGTTGACGAACCGCCCCAGTCAGTGCTGCCCGGCACGTCGTCGTCCGTGCGGCTCGCGCACAATCGGCCGTATCGGCCGATCCGCCGACGCCATCGGTTGCATCGGCGGCGCTTCCAGTCGCTACGCCGTCGTTTGCCACGAGGTCGCCCGCGCGGCGGCTATTCTGGCTCCAGACCATGAACTTCCCGCGGCGTGTTCGAGGCTCAGCGCAGCCAGCAGCCAAGGTAGAACTCTTCGCCCTGTACCGCCTTCTGGACGGCCGCAAGTGACCTCCATCGAAATCCGAGGCGCCCGCACGCACAACCTCAAGGGCGTGCACGTCAACGTGCCGAAGCACCGGCTCGTCGCCTTCACCGGCGTGAGCGGCAGCGGCAAGTCGTCGCTCGTGTTCGACATCATCTGCACCGAGGCGCAGCGCCAGCTCGTCGAGACGTTCAGCAACTACGCCCGCCGCCGGCTGCCGCAGTTCACCCGGCCGCCGGTCGATGCGATCCGGAACATCTCCCCCTGCATCGTGATCGACCAGAAGCGCCTGGGAAGAAGCAGCTGCGGCACCATCGGCACGGTCACCGAGATCTACACCTACCTGCGGATGCTCTTCTCGCGCTACGGCCGGCCGTTCACCGGCTGGTCGCACCGCTTCTCGTTCAACCATCCCGCCGGCATGTGTCCCGCCTGCAAGGGCCTCGGCAAGCGCATCACGGTCGACGTCGACAAGCTGCTCGACCTTGACCGGAGCATCGAGGAGGGAGCCATCCGCCATCCCGCCTACGACATCGGCAAGTGGTACTGGCGGAAGATCGTCCAGACCGGGGTCGTCCCGCCCCGCAAGCCGCTACGCCGATTCACGGCAGCCGAGAGGCAGCGCCTGCTGTGGGCGGACGACGTGCGGATCGAGAAGGTCCACCAGGGCACGACCTACGAGCGGACCTTCGAAGGCGTCGCCCGCAAGCTCGAGCGGCTGCACGTCGACAAGGACGAGGACCGGATCCCACGCGCCGGCAGGGAGGCGTATCGGCGGCTGTTCACCGAGCGGGCGTGCCCCGATTGCGGAGGCGTCAGGCTCAACGCGGCGGCACGGGCGGTGGAGCTTGCCGGCGGCTGGACCGTCGGACGGCTCGTCGACTGCGAGCTGACGGAGCTGGACCGCGTGCTCGAGGAACTCCTCGCGCGGGACGACTACGAGCCGATCCGCGACGTCGTCGCGACGCTGGTATCCCGGATGCGCGGGACGCTCCGGCATCTGATTGACATCGGCGTCGGCTACCTGTCGCTCAACCGCGGGTGCCGACGCTGTCCGGCGGCGAGAGCCAGCGGGTCAAGATGGCCCGGCAGCTCGACTGCGACCTCGTCGATCTCGTCTACATCCTGGACGAGCCGACCGTGGGGCTCCATCCGCGGGACATCGATCACCTCATCGCCATGCTCGGCCGCCTGCGCGACCACGGCAACTCCGTGCTCGTCGTTGATCAAGGCCGAGCGACGGGACCGCATCGCGGCCGGGTGGAGTCCCGAGTGCGGCCGTGACCGTGACCTGGCGGAACGGAAGCTGTGCGCCCGCTGCCGGCGACGGGTGGCCCAACAAGCAGCGAGCGCACCAGGTTCGTCGGCGCACGGCCAGCGAGGATTCGTCGTCGGGCCGTTCCGGCCACCCGCACTCGCCTGCGCTAAGATCTTGGCGTCCGCCCTCGGAAGCGGACTCTTGGAACAGGGACATGGACACAGAAAAGACCATCCGAGAAGCCGTGAACCTGCAAGTACGCATTCGCGGGTACGCGCAGCGTGGAGGGGATGGCGACCACGGAGACGCCGCCAGGGCGCAGGTTTGCGAGTTCCTTCGGCACTATGCAGGCTCGAAGAGTGCCTTCCTGAAACAGGCTGAGGCTGCTCAGGGGTTCTCCGACTATTTGGTCGCGACGCTGGTTTCGATCGTGCAGTCATTCATCGAGTACGTTCAGGCTGGCCTAGCGACGGGAGTATCGCCCGAGCGACAGGCACAATTGGACGTCGTCTCCGATCTCTTGGGGCAAGCCAATTCGCTACTTGAGGACGCTAAGTATCATCCAGCCGCCGCCGCGATACTCGTTGGCGCCTGTCTTGAGGAATCTCTGAGGACGTGGGTCGAGGCGGAGTCTTTGTCGATTGGGAAGTCGAAGCCTGGTATCGACGCTTACAGCAAGGCGCTGCGCGGCGCTGAGCTGATCTCGAAACAGGACGTGAAGGACATCATCTCGTGGGCTGGCGTACGGAACCACGCTGCCCACGGCGAATGGGAGGAAGTCAGCGACCGCAAACGAGTGCGGTTGGTACTAGACGGAGTCAACCTGTTCATGAGGCAAAAGCAAGGGACGTAAACCCTGTCAACGCATCGCTGCTGGCTCTGCGCCGACTGCGGCGGCGAGTTGGAAGCCGGCGGACGGGGAGCAGTGTGCGCCGTGCCGGTGCGGGGCCCCGAGGCGCGCTGCCTCTAGCCCTCTAGCAGCTAGAGTGAAATGACAGCAGACACGACACCTGCCATCACGCTGACCGAGGATCGGCGCCGCTGTTGGTGCGCCCCCTGGTTGATCACCGTCAAGTGGAAGATCGAGCTCAGGAACTTTCCTGAAGTTGAGAAGGCACTGGGGCGCGAGATTTTGAATGCCTTTTGTCGATGCTTCGTTCATTCAGATCGTCTGACAAGCACGATCAGTTGCATCGATGCGAGTGAGAAGCACCACGGTCGTGACTCCACGGCCCATGGACGCGATCACGTGTCGATGGTCTGGTTTTCGATCGGTACGCTTCGTGAGTTGGCTCTTGCGATTCGAGACGCACGCGCTGCCCTCGCTAGACGCCGATGGCTCGAGCCGGAGAGTGAACACTGGTGCACTCTTCGGAAGCTAGAAGACCGCTGGGAAAACGACGACTTCTTTAGGACGATGCGGAATGTCGCAGCCTTCCACGTTGATCCCACAGTCATTGACAGAGGCTTGGACGCGCTCTGCAAGGACCACGTAGTCGAACTCGCAGAGGGTCAGGGTGACAAGAACATTGACAGCACTCTATCGCTTGGTGCTCTCGCTCTCCACAATGGGCTCGAACTGAGCCTGGATGACTATCGCGCATTCATCAAGACGGTGAGCACCGACCACGTGGCTGTGGCCGAGGCAGTCCAGACCGCGTTCGCCCGCGCGGCAGAAGCTGCCGGCGTGCGGCTCGACTGAGATCCGGCGAGGCGTTCCCTCGTGTCACTATCGCTGTGCGGGTGGCCGGTGATCGGCGGGAATGTCCGGTTCTTGCTTGTCACCGGGGGCGTCAATTGTCGGGGGTTGCCGCGACCGGGAGCGCGAACGACCAGGAGGTGATCAGCGTTCATCTCGCGGGTACTAATCCCGGGATGCCGGGAGGAGTCCGCCCGGCGCCGAGGCGCGTCCGGGCGCCGTGTTCCGCCGGCTACTCCTCCTATGGCGCCTGCCAAGCGGCGGTGTGGCGGATCGTCGTTGTCGTTGTTCTGCTGTCGATCCTATACGCGGTCACAAGCAGTCGGGGTTATGAGCACTTGGAACACCTACCGCCCTGAAGACGCGACCCGGAGAAGATGAGGGGTGCCTGGGGTGTTCCGCGGCATTTCGGTGCCGGTGTCGCCGCTGTTCGAGAATCTGCGGGACGGGGCCACGAGTGACCACGTTCTGCGTTGCTCCCACGGGTGCGAGCGACACAGCCCCTGGCCGTGCTCGATCACGAGCGGAAGGCGCTGATGGAGGCGGCCCGGTCGTGGAAATACTCTTTGACACGGAAAACTTGGTAGTGCCGCAGGCGGTTACCTGAGACACTACCGAAAACTTCGACAGTGTAGCTTTGAGAACAAGGTAACCTTCCGTCACCTCGCCAACCCGCAAGTGTTGCGGAGGTTGACCATGGGGACCATGGGGAGCGCACGGTGAACCGTCGTAGCCTCATGCGAGGCCGGCGCACTTTCAGTCCGATCGCAAGCTCATAGAGGATTCAAGGTCGGCGTTTTGCGGTAAGGCCACCGGCCGTCTCGAATTCTCTCCTCAACGGCCTTCGCGTCAATGGTCTGGCAGAACCGGAAATCAAGGTTGGTCCGGATGTAGTCCCGAATCAGCCCGTCGAATCGCAGTTCGCCTGCGCCGATCTGCCAGATTTGCTCCGGTGTGAGTGTCCGCAGCAATATCCGATCCGCGATGTACACGTTGAACTGGTCGTTCGCTCGGTTACCGAGCCAGTGCGAATTGAGACGGTTGCGGAGGTTGTCGGACCGTCCAACATATAGGAATTGACCGGAATCAGCCCAGATGGTGTAGACCCCGGTAGTTTCCGGCACCGAGCCTTTGGTATCGGGCCAATTCCTGAACGCATACGGAACGCCCCTACGCAATTGGTCAAGGCAGTCGGCCATTCCCGCGCTCGCCACAGGCCTCTCTGCGCGTTCACTAGACGGTGCGGTCCCCGAGTACGATTCTCGGTGCCTGGCTTTTGACCCGACACCGGACACAGGTCCTAACGCGTCAGCGCTTCTCATGGTCCCTTCTTCAGACCGCACGGTCAGCGACTTACCGGCCTTATCAACCGTGAAGCGAAACACAATAGTGGGCCACGCGGCGAGCATGCCATCGTCCACCAATACCCTTCCGAGACTCGCGGCTGGTGCTGCAAGGTCACCCTTAGAAGCGCGTACAATGCCGCCGTGACGCACCCGCACGATGCAGTACCAGTTCTTCTTCTGGGGGCTACACTTTCTGATGCCGCCCAGGGCGACATGGCCTGTAGCCCCGTTCGCAGCGGTTTCAACTGCGGCCCGAAACGACAACTCCGAAATCGTGGTCTTCCAGAACAACTCGTACTTCGGCATTCTCCATTCCCTCTGAGGTCACTATCGGTTCACGTGACTGGTCCCTGCGCTCAATACGACGATCGTGACCTCATGATGGGCAAGGGTAAGCGCGCCATCGGGCCGTGAGTGGTCGAGACCCAAGGAGCGAGACCTGACAGTTCACTTGTTCGGCTCGATGGCTTCCAGGAATCGATACATCCCGGATGAAGGGTTGTCATGCGGGAAGAGGGTGCCATCTCCTTCATGCTTGGCGGCTAGGGCGAGCGCACGAGCGGCAGCAGCCGCTCGCCGAGGCATGTACAGCGTACCATCCAACCCTTTGCCCGTACTCCGGTCATGTTTACGGCGCAGCTTCCCGGCAGCCTCATTGTCGAGCCAGGCGGCGTGGTCGTCGAAATGAAGCGCTAGCCAGAGTTCGAAACACGGGTTCGAAATGGCCAAATGGACGTCGTTACTTTCAGCCCGGTCGATGGCCTCCTGAAGGTTGGGATGATTCTTGGGCCATTCGACATCGAAGAGACACCAGACGTCGTCGACCGCGCCTTGATCTCTCGGGTTTCGAACTCGGGCGTCAACCGCCCGCTTCACCAGTGTCAACGGCACGACACCGTTTCCATTCTCTATTCTGATGTCGACCGCCGCGATTTCGCGCACCGCAGGTTCCCGTTTCAACGATCTGAGATAATCAGGCTCCGTCGTCCTTCCTTCGCAGAATACCAAGAAAGTGTATTTCGGCCGCCGATAACCGACCCGGCGCTGGAGCGATGACCGGCTGCGACGCCTAGGTTTGGACCGCTTAGCCATCGTGAGATTCAGAGAACAGGCCGAGGGCTCTTCGGACTTCAGCTTGGTCGACATCAGGAATCGAACCGAACCGGCCTTGTAGGTAGGCCCTCTCTAGGTTCAGAGACTTCCTTACGCGTTCGCCAGCGAACTCGGCCAGTGCAACGAGATGTGTGGCGCCGTTGAGCGCCTTTTTTGTAAGCCAGACCTCATCGCGGTTTAGGCTATTCAAGAGCGATGTGTCGTGGGAGGTGAACACAAGTTGAGCTCCGTGGGGATTTGTCAAGGGATCCTGGAAGATCTCGATCAGTCGGGCCGAAAGCCGAGGGTGAAGACTTGCGTCAATCTCATCAAGCAGGAGAATCCGACCGTTCTGCAGTGCCCGGAGAGCTGGGCCTATGAGATGGAACCAAGTCTGGGTTCCCGCTGATTCCTCTTCTAGCTCAAAAGCGACGGGTTCGTCACCGACCCGGTGCACGAGACGAAGTCGGTCCGTCAACCACCTACGGTGGCGACGCTCGCGCTCCACGACCTTGTAGTTGTGGATTCCGGGGTCCGCGAAACGGAGCAACTCTAGCGCAAGATTCGAGTCTATGCCAGGAGGTCGCTCTTCAGAAGGGTTGAAGAGACTTGGCTGGTTCGTGTCTCCTTGCCCTAGGAACAGCTCGGCGGTGGAGTCAAGCAAGTCGGGACGATAGAAGCCTCTCTGCCCTTGCCCGAGCACTCCCACTCGCGCGATTGTGTGCCCGACTCTTTGGGTAATTGAACCGTTTACCCGCATGGCGGCAGAAAGGGCTAACGTGGCCGGCATGAGCAACTCTTGTACTCTTCGGGCTCCGTCGAAGCCACGACGGAAATCTATTTGATCCCCGTGACGAGTAAAGAGATTCCGCCGTCGGCGTTCAGGATAGGAGTCAAGGCTTTCGTACCGCACTGCGGCATCGTGAACCTCGAGTCGGTATCCGTGGCGAATTCCGTCAACTACGATGTCTAGCTCAAACTCCGAGGGAGCGGTAGGGCCGTCACCAAATCTGTGAGCATCGCGCGGAATGCGGTCGTCCCAAAGGCGCAGTGAGTTAGCAACCGCCATCGACAGCCAAGCTAGTGCGTCGAGCACGTTGGATTTTCCCGAGGCGTTGGGCCCGTAGATTCCGGCCACGGTTAGCACGCGCTCCGAGAGGCCCTCGAATCCTCGGGTCGCCGGTCGGTCCTCGTCGACGGCGATCATCGACAGTTCCACCGGCTCGAGGATCGAGCGGTGGTTGGCAACGTGGAATCGCAGCAACATGGGTGCAGTCTAGCCGAAATCAGGCACTTTGATGCCATTGTTTGGCTACTTGGAGCCGGAATGTGGCATGAACATGTCAACGTCCGTGCCGTAGCAGTCTGCGATTCCAGCTCAGCGGAGACGTCGAACGGATCGACAGTTTGGATCGCGGACCCTGCCGAACGGCACCGGGATCGAGAAATGCGTCGTGGGCCATTGGTGGGAGGGGAGTGATCCCGGAGCGATACAACAGGAACGACACCGAGAGCCCCACGATGCTGTTGGAGTGTGCGGCCCATGGCTGACGGTGTACCGCAGTACGCGATCCGAGCCAGCTGGAGACTTCGGTGCGGCCTGCGGCGTCGACGTTGGGGAAGTTGATCAGCAGCACGGTCGCCTGGAGTGGCGCTTCGTGGTCGACGGCCAGTGTGGGAGGCGCCGGGAAGTCCACGGCACGTTCGGTCGGGGTGCGCGCGAATACGTGGAGTTCGGACCGAAAGCCACGTATGTTGTCCGCACGCCCGTAGTTCTTGGTGGAGGACTTCGGCGGGGCCACGGTCGTACCCTATTCCGTACGCAATCGGCGCGCGGATTGCCCAGGACTATCCTGGACGACCTGTCCCGTCCTCCTCCCCAAGACGTTCTTCGGCCTCTCAGGGCAACCACGCGTCCGCTGGCGGCCCTGCTGACCTCGTGGAACAGTCGGCTGTCAGGGAGATGACGCACAGCATTCCAGAGGCCACTATCGATGGTCCACGCGGGACGTAGACGCAGGTCAGGTCGAATCTGGCGGCGTTGCGCCTCGATGCCTCGCGAGTGCACCGCGGCGGCGGGCGGCCAGCGTGGCAAGCCTCGGCCGTACCCACCGCTCGTCCATGTCGACCGGGTCGAACGGCTTCCCGTACCAGGTCACCACGTCGTTGTGCTCCTCGTGGAGCGGATCGAGCGCCGCCTCGAGGAACTGCATGAAGCCGGTAGCGCCGCCGACATCCTCCGGCGGGCAGCGACGCTCGCCATCAACGAACGCCGGGTACTCGACATCGGCCTCGCCATCGCCGAGCGATTCGATGAAGATGTCGTGCCTCCAGTCGTCGCCGAAGTCGTAGACGTAGACGAAGCGCTCGATGCCACGCTCGATGAGGGACTTCAGGCGGACGCCGCCGGCCTTGTATACGTGCCGGTCCCAGAAGTCGTCATCGGGCATGGGCTCGCCGTAGACGCGCTCGCCGATCACGAACTCGAACAGATGGGAATCGGTCCAGCCGACTACGGCCTGGATGATGTCGTGCAAAGCCAGCAGCGTCGAGGAGAGCGGCACGTCGACCCGGCGCCACAGCCGGGGCTCGATCTCCCGCAGTTCGATCCTGAGCCGTGCCACGGGTTCGATCATCACAAGATGCCGGTATTGGTCCCGGATAGGCCTGCTGTTCAGGCGATACTTCACTCACGCACGACGTTCGGGCGGCATCGGGTAGCTGCCGGGCCCAGCCTGCAAAGCTCTCGGCGCCGACGCGAAATGACGGGCGTCGTCGATCCGGTCGGGGCCAGCGGGCAATGGCCAGACGGCGGTGAGGCCGGCGCCCCAGCGTCACTCCTGCGCCGCTTGCTCCTGCGCCTTGGCCTCTCGGCGCGATGCCCAGTACTTGCGCATCCGCTCGGCGACGGCCTTGCGCTGCTCGTCGCTCATCGTGCGCTTGCGCCTGCCGACCGCCTTGGCCGCCTTCTTCCTGCCGCGCCCGGCGGCCTGCGGCACGCTGCCCTCGATCGCCTCGATGGCGCGCTGTATGGCAACGAGCTGGCTCCGTAGCGAGCGCTCCTCGTTGCGCAGCGCGTCCAGGATTCCGCTCTTCGACATGGCCACCTGCTCCTGGGGATGCGTGCCGCTACTCCCGCCAGCCGACGCCGTCGGTCGCCGGGCGAACCGTCCGTGGCGCGGTTGGGGGCGATGCTCCTGCTCCGGCCGCCGCCGCAGTCTGCTGAAGGTACTTTGACCGCTGCACGCATTTCGGCCGCGTTCCACTCCGGCCACGCGTCGCGCTTGGGCAAGCCGTACACGCGGCCCGCCGGCCGAGAACCACCGCCGCCTCCGCCTCTGATGCGAACCAAATCGGTCGCACAACGCCAGGAAACCTCCTGGGGGTTTTCGACCGACGGCAGCACGTCGTCCGGACCGGCATCGATGTCGCGGTCTTCACTCTGCATCGACACCTCGGTGCCGAGCGCCGTGTCCTCGCTCCGCGCCTTCGGATCAATCCGCATTTCGGGTGGGCCGGTTCAGCGCACGAAGCTCCTGCCGGACCTCCCCGATCCGAGACTCGGATGCCTGTTCCGCCTCGAGACGGGCAATCCGCACGCGGAGCCTCACGACCGTCAATCGCCGAGCGGTCCGCTCCCGCGTCACATCGTCAGCCGCCGCCCGCGGGTTCCGGTGGCCCCACTGTTCCATCCTGCATCCTCGCGCGCGGAGGGGGCGAAGAGCGCCGCACCGACCATCGTATCGCAGCGTGTCGAGAACAACGACTTGCGCCCCGCCTGGTATGTCTACTTGCCCGTCGATCCGCTCCAGATCATGCCACGTGCCGGTCAGATCGGTCGACCGGGCGGGCATCGCGGGCACTGCGAGCAGGGGCAACGAACCGCCATCGACCAGCTTCGCGTGGCGCTGAGCCGCGCCACCGAGACGCTCGCCTTCGTCGACGTGGCCGGCGATGAGGACGCGCACGCCCTGAGCGCGGACCTGTTCGACGACGCCGCGCCGTACCACGCCGATGATCTGGTGGAGCACTTGGACGCCGTCGACCGGGACGATCACTGGGAGCCGCGGGCCTGCGACCTCCCACTGAACCTCCTGCTCATCGCCGGATGGCAGGTCGTCGATCTCCGCCGGGCTGCGATCGACTCGTTGGTTCGACGAATGCTACGGCCTCACCGAGCTGTGGCTGGCCACGAAGCGCCCGTCCGCCGAGTGCGTCGTGCCGACGCTCCTCGTTGCACTCGACCGGCGCGTGTTGCCGAGCACCACACCTAACGTCACGACCGGGAACCGACCGCCGTTCTGAAGCGCAACGGCAGACCGCACCCCGTACGAGAGGCCGGACGAGGCTCGACACGGTCCCGGAAGCCGGGCCGGCGCCACGGCTCAGAGAGCCGCACCGACCGCGACGACGCCCAGCGAGACGCCGGGAGGCAGCGGAGGAAGACGCACGGGCGCTTGCCGCCCCCAGCCTTGACCCGGCCTCCGATTCGACACGGCCAACAAGCGCCGCAGAAGGAGACACGAGCGATGCTGAGTATAGAGAAGCAGAACGCCATCATCGGTCTGCGTGACGACGAGCCGTTCGGCCAGGTGCGCCAGCGACGAGAAGCCCTGGGCCGCGTCCTGCGCACCCTGGCGTCGAAGCCGAGCGGCCCAGTCGAGGAAGCGGACCGGCCGGCACTGGTGCGCGAGCGGGTCAAGTCGCTACGCGGCGAGGCACAGCGCCAGGGCGATGACCTGACGGTCATCGACTGCGATGTCGTGCTCATGGGCACGACCGATTGCGCGGACCAAGTCCAAACGCGACCTTGTCCGTAATCCCGACAACCGACGCCGCGTCGACCAGGGCTCCTGCCGCTGACAGAGCAGCGCGCGTACTACAGACGCAAGCGACCGCGCTGCGGTTGTAGCCGCCCGATCCCACATACCGGGCTACGGCTGTCGCCCGGCTGCAGCGAGTGGCCGGCCATGCCACGGACACGACTACCGCACCCGCGGCCGGCGCCCGAGTCGGCGTACGCGCAAGGCCGCGGGCCCACCGGCCCGTCGTTTGCCTGCAGCACCTGAGGCACTCGGACCCGGACCACCCTGACCGCAGGCGCAATGCGGTCGGACCGCATTGCCGTCCGGGGTGCCGATTCCGGGTGTGCATGGCGCTCGTGTGCTGCCCCGCACTTCTTCTTTCGGCAACCCCTCACCAGCCCTGGGCGCGGTGCGCAGGGCAGAAGGGAGCCTCAGATGGCAAGACGAACGAACGGCTACACCCTATACCTCGACCGTGCCGGCCTGCTCACCTGCGAGCCGTTGACCGACGAGATCGGCGTCGCGGACACGTGGACGCAACTCCACTGGATGGCGAAGGCCGCCGCTTTCTTCGAGCGAGCCGGGCGGCTGTGGGCCCGCGACGAGGCGTGTGGGATCGTCCTGAGCATGGCCGACATGCGACAGGAAGCGCATTCGCACGTTTCCTGGCGCACGTTCAGCGACGAGGACCTGCAGACGCTGCGCGCTGCCGACGCCGTGCTGAAGAAGTACTGCTTCACGTCGGACCTCGGGGCCTGCATCGCCGCCGCCGAGCAGGCCAACGCCGACGAAGCGCCCCCGTGCCCGATGTCCGATGACCTGGGCAAGGTCCCGCGGCCGTGACGGGTCCACGACGGGACACGGCATTTTGCGAAGTGCAGCGGCGAGCCTGTCCTCCCCCGCGCGTAGCCGACGCCTGTCCGACCTGCCACGGCGAGGATGCCCGGCATACCGGGGCGGTGTGTCCGGACTGCGATTCCTGAGCTTCGCTACCCTGCCCGCCGGCCTGCCGGTCGCGGCCTCAGTTGCTCGGTACCGGATACGGAAGGAAAACAGCCATGAACGGTCCCGATACGGAAAACGTCCACCGTGTCCGTCCGCCCGTCCACGTGCCGGAGGACTGGTACGAAGCGTACCGGTTGCGTTACAGCGACGGGAAGCCGCACGTCACCTGCGGACACCGGCATCCCGACGTGCAACAGGCCGCCGCGTGCGCCCAGCAGGCAATGAAAGGAGAAGCGCTCGCCGCCTTCGACACCGGCGGCCGCGGCCCCGCGTGGGGCGTCGCTCGCGTCACGCCTTCCGGCGACGGTGCGGGCGAGCCTGCTCACCTGTGGTTCCTGAACGAGTACGTCACCTACCGCTCCTATGGCGGTCCCGAGGAGGGTGCTGGTACTACCCCAGGGGCACGTTCGTCGCGTCTCACGGCGAGTTCGCGACTCGCGGGGAAGCAGCACGGACGCTCCGCTCCGAATGGGCGCGGGAGTACCTCGCCGCCAAGCGCGCGGGGCTGCACCCGCCCGGCAGCGTGCTGTCCACGGGCTGGCCCGACCTGCGGGTCGAGCGGAGCACGGGGCAAGACTTCCCTCCGGTCCGCCCCTGGTACTGCTGAGTGTTCCCGTTGGATTCGTAGAGGAGGAGAAGTGCGCACCTTCAAGCAGCCGTACGACGGGTGGGGCAAGTGCCAGCGGTGCGGGGTCTCGGTCCCGCCCGCCGGCGCGCGCATCGGGTTCTTCGGAAAGCAGGACATCTACCCGCGATGGTGTCGCAAGTGCGTCGTCGAGCACGGCGACGAGACGTTGTTGGCGGCCTGGGACGAGGCCGTCAACGCCGAGGCGGCTCGACGCGCCGCGTATTCGAAGCAGGAACGACGATGACGCCACCGGAGACGGAGTCCTGCCGGGTTCTGGACCCGGCGGACGA
The DNA here is from genome assembly GCA_009861545.1 of Acidobacteriota bacterium. Lineage (NCBI taxonomy): Bacteria > Pseudomonadati > Acidobacteriota > Acidobacteriota bacterium. The sequence continues at coordinate 21,400 of VXME01000004.1, forward strand.
GGGCGAGCTGCCCGACGAGGCGTGCGCCGCCAACCCGTTCTGCTGGAGCTGATCAACCCGGTGCACGCGGAGGAGGAGGGCCGCCTGTTCACGGGAGAGCCCTTTCCCAAGGCGTACGCGGCCTGCCGGCGCAGGAACACCCGCCGCGCGGAGGATTGTGCGGCCACGACGAGATGCCGTGCGGCAATCCCATCTGCAGGGGTTGCCGCTTGCGGTGAGGAGACAAAGCGAATGCGGACTCGGACGATGCACATCCAGGGCTTCGACAACTCGGGACCCGTCTGCGGCGCCACCGGGCGCGTGTGGACGGACACGGGCTGGAGCGCGGCGGACAGCGATCCGGGCTTCAAGCGCTGCGAGCGCTGCGAGAAGAAGCTGGGCCCGGGCGGTCTCGAACGGCTCACGCAGGCGCGCGAGGAACTCGCCAGGCTCCACGCCGCGCGCAAGGCCGGAGAGGCCGACGGCCGCGAAAAGACGCCGAGCAGGGTCAGCGTCTACCCGGCCGGCGGCCTTGAGGCGCAAAGCTACGCGCGGGGCTACGACGCCGGTGCGCTCGAGCGGCTGCCGCCGAAGGCGGCCATCCGGGCCACCCCGCCCGGGTCGGCCGAGTTCCTCATGACGCTGGAGGCGGCCAAGGGCCGCGCCCACGACTACAGCGACGAGGACCGGGCCATCGTCACCCGCGCGATCAACCGCGCCAACCGGAGCCTCGCCAACCGCCCGGCCCCGTGCGGGCACACCTCTGGCCCGACCACCGAGCGGCGCGGTCTCGGCGGTCCCGTCACCCGGGAATTCACGGCCACCTGCACGCTGCCGGCGGGTCGCGCCGGCTCTCACGAGGACGAGAACGAACGGACCTCCATCGGCCGGCCCTTCGCTTGGGGAGATCCGTTCCGGAAGCCGGGCGCGCCGGACTGACGACTGTGCCCGCAAGGTAGGACACGAGATCCCGTTTCGCATAGGGGCGGTCGATCGGGACACCTTCAACGTGTGGGTCGAGGGCCGGAGCGCCGCCGTCGCGGACGGCCGCGTGCAGCGCAACGAGCGGTGGCCCGGATTACTGGGACGCGCTCGTCAACGGCGGCGGCGGGTCCGCGGTGATCAAAGACCGGCAAGTCCCGCGGCGGCTGCCTGATGGCCGTACTCGAGCGCTTCACGGGCGCGTAGGAGCCCGGCGGGGAGAAGAAGCATGCAGACCAAGGGAAGGGCGGCCGTCCGGACGGCCGTCTTGCGCGGATTCGACGCCGTGCCCACGACGATCGAAGCCCGCGTCGACGAGGGACCGGGCACGGGCGTCCAGGTCGAGGGCGAACCGGTGGCGACCGCCCTGGAAACGGCCAGGCGCGTGGAGCGGGCCGTTGAAGCCTGGGGCTGGGACCGGCGACGCTTACGTGCCGTTGTCAGGACGCGCCCGGCGGTACGGACGGACACGCGGCTCCACGATCTGCCGATTGCATTGGCGATCCTGGCAGCCGCGGGCGAGCTCGAAGCCGATGCCGTCGAAGGGCTGGCGGTGGTAGGTGCGCTCGATTGGGGCCCGGCCGTCGAACCGATCGCGGGTACCCTGGCGGTCGCGGAGCTGTGCCGCAAGCACGGCTGGCCGCTGGTCGCCCCCGCCGCAAACCGGCGGGAGGCAGCCGCCCCGGGCGGCGTCCGGTACCTGCCGGCTCACGAACTGGGACAGGTTTTCGACGCCCTTCGGAACGGCCTGGCCCCGGAAGCCGCAAGCCCCATCGAGCCCGCCGAACTCGAACGGGGACGTGACTTGGCGCAGATCACCGGACGTGAAACGGCGAAGCGCGCCCTCGAAATCGCGGCCGCCGGCGGGCATCCGCTGCTTCTTGCAGGCCCCCCTGCGGCCCCGACGACGGGACTCGCCCTGCGGTTGACCGGCATCCTGCCGGAGATGACCAGGGACGAAAGGCTGGCAGCGACGAAGATCCACTCGATAGCCGGAGTGCTGCCGCCGTGGGCGGGTGTCCTGGCCGCGCGGCCGCTGTCGGCGCCGCACTTCAGCGCGTCGACCGCGGCGCTGCTCGGACGCATGGACAGAACCGCGGAGGGACTGTCCACCGAGCGCGCCCGGCCGGGCGCGGCGACTCTGGCGCACTGCGGGGTCCTCTGCCTGGACGACATCGACGACTTCTGTGCGAACGACGTGGAACAGCTCGCCCGGACCGCCGAGATGAAGCGGACCGACGACAGGCATGGCGCCATGCCGGCGGACTTCCTGCTGGTGGCCACCCTCACGGTCCCGCCCGACGCGCAGAGCCGCAACGGTGGCGCGACCGGCCTTGACGCAGAACTGCACGCACGACTCGATCGCCTCCCGGTGTCCCGGACGTTGGAAATGGCAAGTTGAAAAGGGACCCCCGTGGCAACGTGAAAAGGGACCCC
>VXME01000005.1:0-24535 GCA_009861545.1 Acidobacteriota bacterium
CCGGGCCCATTCCATGCCCGTATCTATTGACGAATCACCCCGTAAACGAAGACCTTCAATTCTCTGTCCATCTTCTTTTCGTCCATCGAACGGTGCGCATCACTCGCGAGCCGACGCCAACCAAGCATGCTCGCAGTATCGCGCGGGCGACACCTCTGCAATACTACCCGCCGCCCTGGATCAACTTCGTCAGCGCCGGCGTCTTCCCCAGCAGCCGCACGTAGAGTGCGAGCTGGCCGCGGTGGTACTCCTCGTGGGCGATGCCGTGCTGCAGCCACGCCAGACGCGTCCAGAGCTCGCCGTCGAAGCGGCGGATGGTCTGCAGCATGCCGACCTCGCCGGTCTCGCGGAGTTGCCGCACTCCCTGGGCGTGGGTGCTCCGGAGCAGGCGGACGAGGCCGGCCCTGTCGCCGGGGCGTTCCTTCTTCGGCGTGCCGTACTCGCGGATGAACGCCGGGAAGCTCTTGCGGGTGAAATCGCCCGCCGGGTCGGAGAGCTCGCCGCACCACATGAGGGCGGTGTCGACGATATGCTGGGCGATCTCGGCGGCGGACTGGGCGCCGTCGGCGGGACGGAAGTCGATCTGACCGGCCGGCACGCAGCGCAGCTCGGCGATCACGCCGCGGCGGGCGTCGGCCCAGGCGTCGAGGGCTTCTTCGAGGAGTGATGTAGTCGGCATGTCTTGTTACCGTCTGGTGATGTCACCTGAACAACGACCGCAGCCACTGGGCGAAAGTCGATCCGAGAACGCCGTCGACCCGCAGGTCTCGTGCGCGGATCGCGGCACCCATGCGGCCGGGATTCTCTCGCGTTGCGAGCCAGGCGTACAGCTTCGCCCGGAGCAACTTGCCCGGTCGAAATCTGCGATCCGCTACCGGAATTCGGTCGATGTAGTTCTCCGACCGAGGCCAGACCGGATCGTCGGTGGGAACCATCGTTCGGACGAAGTCTTCGAGCTCACCGGGAGATTCGTTGTCGGGCATCAACCAGATGCCGATGCGAGGCCGACCATTGCCCTGTTCCAGGATGGTGCCGGTCGCGGGCGGCTGGTGCGGCAGGTCGATGTTCGCGGCTCGGCACCGGTTCGACAGATCGCCCCACCGGTCTGCGAGGCTGTCGTCTGCATCCACCAGAACGCCGAGCGCCTTGCGGCCGGACACCTTGAGCTCCGGGCCGATGGCATCGAGGACCTGGCCGAGCGTGCCCTTGTCTTCGATCCGGAAGCTCGGCATCGGCTCATCCTGACGCCGGCAGAGATGATGGACCACGTGTAGGTCGCTCTCGCCCTCGACGAGCAACACGCGTTCCGGCGGATCGATGCTGGGCATCGGTTCTATCGGACCTCGATCCCTTGCTCGGCGGCGGTCGCGAGGTCTTCGCAGGAGTACTCGACAGCCCGAATCTCCTCGCCGTCTCGATCCAGTCGAACGAGGACGCAGTCCGACTCCCTGCCGTCGGCCGCGGCCTGCGCGAACCCGCGCACGCAATCCCAGCTATGGGTTGTCGCGAGCACTTGCACGTTTTGCTCTCTGGCCGTGAGCAAGACCATGCGCCAGAAGTCGGAATGGACGGTGTAGTGAATGCCGTTCTCCGCCTCGTCGATGACCAGGAACCCGTCTCCGCTGCACGCGAGGGCCATGGCGACGCCGAACAGGCGAACCGCGCCGTCACCGAGGCTCCGCAACGGCACGGGACGAGGATGGTGCCGCAGCTTGACGACGGGACGACGCACGGCGTGCCGCTTGGCGTGGGTCTCGGCGCCGATCATCGCGGCTCGCTCCACCGCGTCGCCGAAGACCAGCTTGAGCGACTGAACGGCCAGCTCCTCGTCACTCGTCAGGGCGACTCGATCCCAGGCCTGCGCGATCTCGCTGTTGGTCAACAGTCCCGGTCCCAGGGGTACGCACGCCACTTCGAGAAAGGGATCCGGAACATCGTCCCCAAGCAACGGCAGATCGGGAATGGCTCCCCGTGCCTGGAACCTGCCCCCACCGTATCGGTTCATCAGGGGAACGTGCCACGCACCTACGCTCTCTCTTCCCCGAAAGCTGATCCTGAACAACGGCCCGGGTCCGTGCGGCAGGAAGTCGGCAAGGTCCTTCACCAGTTTCGCCGCCTGGGGATCACTGGAGTCCGTCTTTTCGATCTGGACGCTGTCGAGATCGCTCGATCCGATTGAGATGCGGGTGGTTCCGATGTCCCGTCCGTGGAAGAGTGCGGACACGTCAGGGATGAATGCTCCTTCTCTGTCTGTAAGCGTGGAGACTTCCTCGCGACGGTGCAGGAGCTGATAGAGAGCCGGGAACGCAGCGCGCGCGGCGTACACGCGCACGGCGTCGAGCACCGTAGTCTTGCCGATGCCGTTCCGCCCAGCGAGAAGCGTGACCCGCCCGAGCCGGCGAATGCAGAGATCCTTGATTCCGAGAAAGCCACGGATCGACAGGCTCCGCAGGTGCAGCCGGTCGCTCGTCATGCCGGCACGTCCGCCGTCGCCAGCAGCCGCGGCGCCCGCCGGTGCCGCGTCGCCTGCTCGAAGGCGTAGGCGATGCGGATCAGCGTCGGCTCGCTCCACGCGCGCCCGAAGAAGGAGACGCCGACCGGCAGGCCGTGGACGAAGCCGGCCGGTACGGTGACGTTGGGGTAGCCGGCCACGGCCGCGAACTGCGAGCTGCTGCCGCCGAAGTGGTCGCCGTTGACCAGGTCGGTGACCCAGGCCGGTCCGCCGGTGGGGGCGAGAATCGCGTCGAGGGTCCCGCCATCCATGACGCGGTCGATCCCCGCCGCGCGCGAGAGGCGGCGCGCCGTGGCGTGCGCCCGCCTGTACTCCATCGACGAGAGCGGCCCCTTGCTCTGCGCCGCGATCAGCCGTTCCTGGCCAAAGTAAGCCAGCTCCTCGTCGGCGTGTCGCTCGTTGAAGGCGATGAGATCCGCCAGCGACCGGATCGGCGGGTTCCGCAGGTTCTGCAGGTAGGCGTTCAGGCCCGCCTTGAACTCGTAGAAGAGCACCTCGGTCTCGGCCCGCCGCAGCGCCCCGCTCGCCGCCAGGTCGATCGGATCGACGATGACCGCGCCGCGGGCGCGCAACACCGCGATTGCCTCCTCCATCAAGCCGTCGACCGCCTCGTGGAAGCCGAAGACGCTGCGCTGGATGCCGATGCGGGCGCCGCGCAGCCCGTCGGTGTCGAGGAACGGCGTGTAGTCGTCGAGACCTCGCGTCTCGCCGGGGGCGGTGGCGGGATCGCGCGGGTCGGGGCCGGCGATGGCGCCGAGCAGCAGCGCCGCGTCGCGGACGGAGCGCGCCATCGGGCCCGCCGTGTCCTGGGTCTCGGAGATCGGCACGATGCCGGCGCGGCTCAACAGGCCGACGGTCGGCTTGATGCCGACGATGCCGTTGGCTGTCGACGGGCAGACGATCGAGCCGTCGGTCTCGGTGCCGATGGCCGCCGCCGCCAGGTTGCCCGAGACGGCGGCGCCGGAGCCGGAGCTCGAGCCGCACGGGTTGCGGTCGAGGGCGTACGGATTGCGGCACTGCCCGCCGCGCGCGCTCCAGCCGCTCGACGAGCGGGTCGACCGGAAGTTGGCCCACTCGCTCAGGTTTGCCTTGCCGAGCAGGACGACGCCGGCCTCCCGCAGCCGCTGTGCGACGTGCGAGTCCTCGGCCGGGACGGACCCGGCGAGGGCCAACGACCCCGCGGTGGTCGTCATGCGGTCGGCGGTGTCGATGTTGTCCTTGACCAGAACGGGCACGCCGTGGAGCGGCGACCGCACGCGGCCTTCCGCGCGTTCCCGATCGAGGCCGGCCGCGATGTCGAGCGCGTCGGGGTTGGTCTCGATCACGCTCCGCAGGGTCGGCCCCTGCCGGTCGATCTGCGCGATGCGGGCGAGGTACGCCTCGGTGACGGACCGCGCGGTCCGCTCGCCGGAGGCCATCGACGCCGCCAGATCGCCAATCGAGACCTCCTCGAGATCGAACGGCTCCGGCGGTGCTCCGGGCCCGGTGGCGCTCGTCTGCCCCGGCGCGGTTCCCGCTTGCGCCCCGGGCGCGGCCCGCACGGCGGCGCCGGGATCGAGCGCCGACCCGCAGCCGGAGGAGCCGGCCGCCAGCGCCGCGCCCGCCAGCGCGCCGGACCGGAGGAATCTGCGCCGGTCGACGACGCCAGGGCTTCCCATCGTTATGGCACCGTGATGCTGAAGGGGACGTAGGTCTCGCCCCAGTGCAGCCGCAGCTCCGCGTCCTTCTTCTCAACCGCCGCGAAGTAGAAGGCCAGCGTCTCCATGTGCGCCCCGCGGCGCGGCGACGCCATGAACCGCAGCGCGTCGTCCTCCTCGCCGGGGTAGGGCGTGTGGTAGACGTCGGCCTGACGGTTGAAGATGATCGTCCAGCGGTTCGGATCGGGAATCGCCCAGAGGCTGTACCTGCCCGCCGGCAACGCGTTGCCGTTGATGGTGACGTCGCGCGTGAACCCGATGGCGGTGGCGTCGTTGGCGCCCGGGTTCCAGATCTCGCCGAACGGCACGATACCGCCGAACAGATCGCGGCCGCGCGCGACCGGCCGGTCGTAGGTGACCTCGATCTGCGTGTTCGCGACCTCCTGCCACACCAGCCCGCTCTGGCTCGGCTTGACGTCGTCCAGGGCCAGGATCGGCAAGGCGTTGCCGCCGGTCGCCGCTTCGCCCTCCGCCCCCGCCGCCGACTCGCTTCCGGTTCCGCCGCCGCAACCGGCGAACGCCAGCGCGGCTGCCAGCGAGAGCACCTGTACATGCCGTCTGCTCATCGATGCATCCTCCCCATCCGGACCGTTTCGCGTGAGTCTACCCCTTGCGGGCGGGGGGGCGCCTCGCCGCGTCGTCCGGCGTGTGCCGCCGACTATTGCGCGCGGCGCCGGTTGGCGGGCAGCGGCTTGCGCGGCAGCCGCTCGTCGAGCATGGCCGTTCGGTAGGCGAAGACCGCCGAGACGACCGCCATCTGGAGCAGGTCGTCGCGCTGCACACGGTCGTAGAAGTCCATGTTGGAGTGATGCGTCCGGGAGTTGTACTCCAGCCGATCCTGGATGAACTGGAATCCCGGAATCCCCACCACGTCGAACGGAAGGTGGTCCGTGCCGCGCGTCGACCGCCGGCCGATGGTGGTGACGCCGAGATCGCCGAGGTCGCGCATCCACGCCTCGAAGAGGGGGGCCGCGGCCGTGTTGCCCTGCAGCCAGATGCCGCGGATGCGCCCGGCGCCGTTGTCCAGGTTGTAGTAGGCGGACACCTTCGCGTGATCCGGCCGGCGCGCCGTCGTCCGCGGATCGGCGTAGTGACGCCGGACGTACTCCCGAGAGCCGAGCAGTCCCTCTTCCTCGCCGCCCCACAGCGCGACCCGAATCGTGCGCCGCGGGCGGGCGTCCACGGCCTGGAGGATGCGGGCCGCCTCCATCATCGCGGCCACCCCGGCGGCGTTGTCGGTCGCCCCGGTGGAGGCGTGCGTCGAGTCGAAGTGCGCGCCAAGGATGACCACCTCGTCGGCGAGGTCGGTCCCCGGCAAATCGGCCAGCAGGTTGAAGCCGTTCGGCCGCACCTCGTCGTGGAAGCGGGTCCGGATGTCGATCTCGACGGTGACGGGCAGGCCCTTCTCGAGGATGCGGATCATGCGGTTGTAGTGCTCGACCGCGATGGTCACGGCGGGAACCACCTCGCGCGCTCCCGTCGCCCGCGACCCGCCCGGTCCGACGAACAGCGTGCCGCCGTCCGTGCGTTGCGTCGGCCAGACCAGGTCGCTTCCCAGCGGCGCCCCGCCGACCCGGGCGAGATCGCTGCCCCGGTCGAGCACCGCGACGACGCCCTCTTCCAGAAAGAACGCCTGCACGTGGTTCTGGAGCTGCGGCCCGCTGCCGCCGCTGCTCGCCTGCCGCGACCGCCCGCGGGCCGGGCGCGCCGCTTCCTCCAGCAGGCGGTCGTCCATCCGCAGCACCAGGTCGCCGTCGAGCAACCCGACGTCGCGCGGTTCCTGCGCCAGCACGATCTTCCCCCGCAGACGGCCGCGATGGCGTTCGAGGGCGGCGCGCGAGGTGACGTCGACGCGGACGACCTCGGCCGAGACGGTGCCCGACGTGCCCGGCGTCCAGGCGCGCGGGTAGCCGATGATCGGCATCACCTGGGGCTCGACCATGTGCGCGTGGAAGCGTTCGAGCGACCAGCCGCGCCCGTACGCGAACCGCTCCTCGGAGACGCGCAACCCCCACGAGCGCATGCGGTCCGCGGCCCACTCCCCGGCCGCCTCGATCGCCGGCGTCCCGGTCACGCGGGGGCCGTAGACGTCGCTGAGCCAACTGACGATCTCCAGCGCCTCGGATCGCCGGAATCCCTCTTCCCGGATCGCGCGCAGCACGTCGGGGTCGGACCGCTGCGCGTGGGAGAGGGGCGCGGCAACGAGGATTGTCGCGGCGACTGTCACGAAGCGGAGCAGGGAGCGGCACGCGTCACGCATGGCATCGCGCCTATTCGATCGGCGGCGACTCGACGACGCCTTCCTCATCGACGGCGAACTGGAGTGCGTTCGTCTGCTGGACGACGCGCTCGACACGTGTTCCGTTGACCCAGACGCCCGTCGTGACCCGGCCGTCCCGGCGCGGGTCGCGGCGGCACTGGTTGCGGTCGTGCACCGTCATCGTGTGGACGATGTTCACCGGCACGTCGAAGAACTGGGTCTCGAAGTTGTTCGGCGCCGTCTCGTTCAGCACCGTGGCGGCGTAGTTGCGCCAACTGGGCCTGACGTTGTTGTTCTCTTCCATGCGGGTCAGGCAGCCTTCGAACGCCGCCTGCTCCTCGGCGGCCGGCTCGGCGGCCGGCTCGCTCTCGAGGCGCACTTGGATGGTGGCGAGGGATGAGGGCTCCAACCCTCGCGGCGACTGTTCGCAATCGGAGGCCGTAGAGGCCAGGGCGGCGGCGACCACCAGGATCAGCGAGGACTTTCTGCGGGAATCGATCATCGGACTAACGGTGCGCGGGCGCGTTCTTCAAGCATATCGGAAAGCCCTGCGGTGCGCGCCGCGCCCGCGGAAGGCGGCCGCGCGGTTCTCGTTCCCCGTCCCGGCCACGGTATATTAGGAAGGCGATCGTTCACCCGGCGGCTTCACGATCCGGGGCCGCCGCCGGATTCCCGAGGAGGATTGACATGACACGCGCAACCGGCATCGGCCTCGTTCTCGTCTTCGCTCTCGTCGCGCTCTTCGCCGGCGTGCAGGGCGCCGCCGCGCAGGCGCACAACCACATCGGCCACGTGATGGACCAGTGGCGTGACACGCCGGAGATGGCCGGCCTGCTGCCGGCGGCGATCGCCGAGGCGCAGATCGCGGCGCGGCACGCCTCGCTCGCGGCATCCGACCCGAGCAACCTCGACTCGATCAAGCGGCACACCGCACACGTGCTGCACGCCGTCGACCCGACGCAGATCGAGAACGGCCCGGGCAACGGCTACGGGGTCAAGCAGGCCGCGGAAGGCGCCGCCAAGCACATCATGGCCGCCGCCAACTCGGGCGACGCGTCCGGCGCGGTGAAGACGCACGCCGAGCACGTGGCCACCTCGGCGCAGAACACGGTCGCGCGGGCCGACGAGATCGTCATGCTGGCGGAGAAGATCGAGATGGCGACGTCGGCCGACGAGGCCGCCGGCCTCGTGGCGGAGCTGAACACGCTGGCCCAGGCGCTTCTCTCCGGCGTGGACGCCAACGGCGACGGCCGCACGGGATGGCAAGAGGGCGAGGGCGGACTCGAGGTTGCCGAGACGCACGGCAACCTGATGAAGAACGCCGAGGGGCTCTAGAAGTCCGAGTACGGACTGCCCGGGAACAAGGGGGACCGCGGCCGGTCGCGGTCGCGGCCCCCGCCCCGCCCTTCCAATCGCCGCCGGCACGGGCCAGGGATCAGCGCCGCGGCGCGGTCGCGGCCCCATGAACGAACAGCCCGCCGAGTCGACCGACTACGCGGGGGCCCCCACCAGGGTCCTGCTGGTTGCCGTCTTCACCATCGCCACCTGCGGGCTGATCTACGAGCTGCTGGCCGGCACGATCGCCAGCTACCTGCTGGGCGACAGCGTCACGCAGTTCTCGACTGTCATCGGCGTCTATCTGTTCTCGATGGGGGTGGGGTCGTACCTGTCGCGCTACTTCCAGCGGGATCTGATAACGCGCTTCATCGAGATCGAGATCCTGGTCGGCCTCGTGGGCGGCCTGTCGTCGCCGGTCCTGTTCTTCGCGTTCGGCGAGGTCGCCGTGTTCCGCGTCGTGCTCTACGCGTGGGTCGCCGCCACCGGCGTGCTGGTGGGCCTGGAGATCCCGTTCCTGATCCGTATCCTGAAGGACGAGTTCCCGCTGCACGACCTGGTCTCGCGGGTGCTGTCCCTCGACTACCTGGGGGCGCTGGCCGCGTCGCTGGTGTTTCCGCTGTGGCTCGTGCCGCAGGTCGGACTGATGCGCTCGTCGTTCGTCTTCGGCGGCCTCAACGTGCTGGTCGCGGTCTGGACCTGCCACGTCTTCCGGCGGCAGCACGGCCGGCCGCGACTCACCGCGCAGGCCTACGCCGCGCTCGGGGTGCTGGTGCTGGGAGCGGTGTTCTCCGACGATCTGGTGGACTGGTCGGAGCGGCGGCTCCACGACGACCCGGTCGTCCTGTCGCGCACGTCGCCCTACCAGCGCATCGTGCTGACCAGAGGCGACGGCGGCGTGCAGCTCTTCCTGGACGGCAACCTACAGTTCTCGTCCCTGGACGAGTACCGCTACCACGAGGCGCTCGTGCATCCGGGGCTGGCCTCGGTCCGCGACCCGCGCCGGGTGCTGGTGCTCGGCGGCGGCGACGGGATGGCGGTCCGGGAGATCCTGAAGGACGACCGCGTCGAGGCAGTCACGCTGGTCGACCTCGACCCGCTGATGACGGACCTCTTCCGCGACCATGAGGCCGTCGCCGCCCTGAACGACTACGCACTCCGCTCGCCGCGGGTCGACGTGATCAACGCCGACGCGTTCGTCTGGGTCGAATCGGATGCCACCCGCTACGACTTCATCGTGGTCGACTTCCCGGACCCGCGCACCTACTCGCTCGGCAAGCTCTACACGACCACCTTCTATCGGCGCCTCCGCGAGCGCCTGCGCCCGGGCGGCGTGGCTGCGCTCCAGAGCACCTCGCCGCTGGTGTCCCGGCAGGCGTTCTGGTGCGTCGTCGAGACCGTTCGCGCCGCCGGGCTGCACGCCGTTCCGTATCACGCCCCGGTGCCGACGTTCGGGGAATGGGGCTACGTGCTCGCGTCGCACGAGCCGCTGCGGGCGCGGGGCGCGTTCCCGCCGGGGCTGCGGTTCCTCACGCCGGGGATCGCGGAAACGCTGTTCACCTTCCCGGCCGACATGGACGCGGTCCCGGTGGAGGTGAACCAACTGAACAACCAGATCCTGGTGCAGTACCACGCAGCCGGGTGGGAGCGGTACGCGCGCGGCGGGAGCGGTACGCGCGGGGACGCGCGGCGATGAAGCCGCCCGAACCCGCGCGCGGCGCGCTTCCCCGCCTCACGCGACGGGATCTGCTGCGGATGGGACCCGGCGCCGCGGCGGCGCTGGCGTTGGGCTGTGCGCCGCGGCCGCCGTCGCCCGGGAACCGGGCGCTCGACGCCGGCCGCATCACGGGACGCATCGTCGGCACGTCGCACCGGGTCGGTCATCGGCTGCGGGACGGCACGTTTCCCGAGCCCCGACAGATCCACGAGTTGCCGGTCGCCATCGTGGGCGGCGGCATCGCCGGACTGTCGGCCGGCTGGAAGCTCGCGGGCAGCGGTTTCCGGGATTTCGTGGTGCTGGAGCTCGAGCCGGAGCCGGGCGGCAACGCGCGATGGGGCGAGAACGCCGTCTCGGCCTACCCGTGGGGCGCCCACTACCTGCCCGTGCCGACTCCCGAATCGACCGCGGTGCGCGAGCTGGTCGCGGAGATGGGGCTGGTCCGGGATCACGGGCCGGACGGCGAGCCGATCTACGACCCGCGGCATCTGTGCCACGCCCCGCAGGAGCGTGTCTTCATCGACGGCCGGTGGCGCGAGGGGCTGTCGGCACGCGGCATCGTCGAAGCGGACGGCGAGGCCGCGGGCGGCGCCGGGGAGGCCCTCGCGGCGTTCGAGACGCAGGTGCGGCGGTACCGCGACTATCGGGATTCGCAGGGCCGCAGGGCGTTCGCACTGCCGGTCGCCGCCGCGACGACCGATCCGCAGATCCTGGCGCTGGACCGCATCTCGATGCGCGAGTACTTCGACCGCGCCGGCTGGGACTCGCCCCGGCTCCGCTGGTACGTCGACTACTGCTGCCGCGACGACTACGGCTGCACGCTCGACACCACGTCGGCCTGGGCGGGGTGGCACTATTTCTGCGCGCGCCCCGCCGACGTCGAGTACCTGACCTGGCCCGAGGGCAACGGCCGCATCGTCCGGCACCTGCTGGACCGCATCGAGGGCCGCGTCCGCACCGGCATGCTGGTCTACCGGGTAAGGCCGATCGGGGGAGAACCGCGTGCGGGCTCGGCGGTCGGCGGCTCGCAGACCGGAGTCGCGGCGGCCGGCTCCGGGACGGCCGGCGGCGTCGACATCGACGTGCTGGACACTGGCGACGAGACGACGGTGCGGTACCGGGCCCGCCGGTGCATCTACGCCCTGCCCCGCTTCACGACGCCCCGCGTCATCGACGGCTACGCGCCGGCCGGAATCGAGGCGTTCACCTATTCACCGTGGATGGTCGCCAACCTGACGGTCGATCGGCTGCCGGAGGGTGCGGCTTGGGACAACGTGCTCTACGACAGCCCGTCGCTCGGCTACGTGGTCGCGACCCACCAGGACCTGCGGATGACGACGGGACGCAGCGTGCTCACCTACTACCTGCCCCTCGCGGCGGCGAACCCCGCGACGGCCCGGGCGTGGATGCTGGAGCGGGAGTGGCGCGACTGGGTGTCGCTGATCCTCGCCGACCTCGGGCGGGCCCACCCCGGAATCGAGTCGCTCGTGACGCACGCCGACGTGATGTTGTGGGGCCACGCGATGATTCGTCCCGTCCCCGGCTTCGCGTGGGGCTCCGCCCGCCGGGAGGCGGCGGCGCCCCGCGGCCCGATCCGCTTCGCGCACTCCGACATGAGCGGGCTCTCGCTCTTCGAGGAAGCGCAGTACCATGGCGTCGGCGCGGCCGAAGCGGTCATGCGCGACCTCGGCCACCCGTTCTCGAGCTCGCTCTGACGCCGGACGCGCTTGCGGAATCGGCCTCGCCAACGTGACCCCCAACGCCGGCGATGGCGACCTCCTGGAGGAGGGTCGACGCCTCCGGCGCAAACAAGCCAGTAAAATCCTAGTGTAGAGTTTGTAAATGACTGGCCTTCGGCGAAATCTGGCCGGACGTGTCAACCGGCTGCTGGAGCGTTTCCCTGTCGTCATGCTCGTCGGGGCGCGACAGGCCGGCAAGACGACCTTGAGTCGGATGGTGCGTCCGGGCTGGCGGTACTTCGACCTGGAGCACGCCGCCGACTACGACCTGATCACCCGGGACTACGACTTCTTCTTCGGCGAGTATCCCCGGCGCATCGTCCTCGACGAAGCGCAGGAGGATCCGCGGCTGTTCCGGCAACTGCGCGGGGTCGTGGACGCGGCACGGGGTGAAACCGACCGCTTTCTCCTGACCGGGTCCAGCTCGCCCGATCTGCTCCGCGAGGCGAGCGACTCGCTGGCCGGACGCATCGCCATAGTGGAGGTGGGGACCCTCAAGATCAACGAAATCGAGCGGTTGCCGCTGCCGCCGTTCTATCGGCTGCTGGAGCAGGATCTGAGCCCCGCTACCCTGCAGGCGATCCGCAAGCTGGAGTGCCCCTTGCCGGACGTGATTCCCGGCTTCCTGCGCGGCGGCTATCCGGAGCCGACGCTGTCGGGCGACGACTTCACCCGCGCCGCCTGGATGGAGAACTACTTCCGCACGTACGTAGAGCGGGACATGCGAAAGCTGTTCCCCAGGCTCGATGCCGTGCGGTACCGGCGGTTCGTGACCATGCTGTCCTCGCTCTCCGGCACCGTCATCAACAAGGCGCAACTGGGGCGGTCCATAGACGTCTCCGAGGTCACCATTCGGGACTATCTGGAGATGGCGGACAGGACTTTCTTCTGGCGGATAATCCCGTCCTTCCTCGACGCGCGGACCGGATCCGTCGTCAAGTCGCCCAAGGGACTGGTGCGGGACAGCGGGATCAACCACTACCTGGCCGGCATCGATTCCCGCGAGAAGCTGCTGCGCGCTCCGCAGGTCGGCCAGAACTTCGAGTCCTTCGTCATCGAGGAGATCATCAAGGGCGTCCAGGCCAGCCGCGTCACCCGCTGGGACTACTACCACTTCCGCACCAGGAACGGGGCGGAAGTGGACCTGGTGCTGCAGGGCGCCTTCGGGCTGCTGCCGATAGAGATCAAGTTCGGCCGTCGGACCGGGCTGAAACAGTTGGCGGGACTGCAGCGGTTCATCGCGCGTCACGAGCTGCCGTTCGGCATCGTGGTCAACAACAGCGACCGCGTGGAGATGCTGAGCGACACGATCGTGCAGGTCCCCGCCGGGTGCCTGTAGCCGCAGTCCGCACCGGCTACGCCGTCGCCATGCCCATCTTCTTCTTCAGTTCCGCCAGCGCGTCCGCCCCGGAGCTGGGCGAGGGCGCCGACAGGGCCTTGTCGATGTCCTCCTCGATCGTGCCGCCGACGTCGGCGAGCTGGTCGTAGGCCTCGGCCAGCGATTCCTCCTCCTGGACCTTGTGCTTCATCTTCTCCAGCATGGCCACGGTGCCGCTCGCGTCGGCGCCGGCGAGCTGCTGGTTGATCTTGCGCATCGACGACGCGGTGCGCGCGCGGGCGCGCAAGGTGATCAGCTCGTTCTGGTACTTGTTGATCTGCCGCTTGAGGTCTTCGACCTTGGCCTGGAGCTGATCCGCCATCCGCTGTTGCGTCTGGTGGTCGCCGCCCACCCGGACCGCCTGCTGCATGGCGTCCTCCTTCTTCGCCAGCGCCGCGGTCGCCAGGCGCTCCGCCTCGCCCGCGTCCATCTCGCCGGCCTCGACGCGCTTGAGCAGCAGCATCGCCTTGCGCTCGTACTCCGCCGCGCGCCGCTTGTGGTCGCCGGCCTCCTTCTGCATGCGGATGGCGAGCGACTTCACCTGCGCCAGGCTCACCATCGCCGCCTGCAGGTTCTTCTTCAGGTCCCGGATGCCCTGCTCGGTCATCTTGATCGGGTCCTCGAGGTGATCGATCGCCGCGTGGGCGTTCGATTCCGCGACCTTGAACATCCTGCGAAAGATACTGGCCATCGTCCTTCTCCTCGGATCGTTATCGCTTCAGGTAGTCGAGCAACTCCGCGCCGTGCTCCGCCATCGCGAGCGAGAGGGCGTCGATGGAGCCTTCCAGCTCGTTCGCATCCAGGTTGGCGAGCTGCAGCGTATCGCGGTAGAAGATGCGCGCCGCGTTCTCGTCGAGGACGAAGGCGCCGTGCACCAGCGTGTTGTTCATCTGCAGCAGCCGCACGAAGAGGTCCCCGGGGTCCTTCGGCGCGTGGCCGATCAACTGCTCGAGAATGACGATTGGCGCCTCGCAGTCGATGAACAGCTTCTTGATGCCGTTCTCCTCGTCGTCGACCACCACGAGCTCCTCGGCCTCGTTCTCGGCCGTGATAGTCAGCCCGAGGTCGAGCAGGTAGCCCTTGACCCTGTCGAAATGCTCAGCCATCTAGTGTCACGCCTCCTTGCGTGTCCCGTTTCGCGTCCTGCGGTCGAATCGTAACCGGAAGCTGCCGGGCCGTCCGCGGTCCGGCCCAACATGTGGATCTACGATCCCGCACTTCGACCGGTTCGGTGGATCGCCGGTTTCCCGTTGCGACGCAGGTCGTCACGATGAACTTCCGAACACTTCGGTTCTCCGTGTCCCGGCCCGGGCACGGTTCGAGATGACCACCAGGCGGTCGTCGGTCTTCACGGGGAAACTGGCGTCGGGATTGGTAACGATTTCGCCGATCCCGTGGCGTTGGATCGCCAAGGCGATCATGCCCTTCTTGTCCTTGAGCTCCGACAACACCTCGATGAACGACCGCCCGTCGTATCCCTCCGGCACGGGCTCGGTGACGAGGTCATGGCCCTTCTGCGCGCTCAGCAACTCGTGCAGCACCGTCGAGATGCCGTGATCGAGGGCCGCTGTCGAGATGACGTGGCTGCACAGGTCCGCGCTTACGACGATCTCGTCGGCCCCGGCCTGCTTGCAGTGGCGCTCGTTCTCCTCGCCGGCCAGCTCGACGATGGTGTAGACCTTCTTGTTCAGACTCTTGACCGTCAACACGGCCAGCACGGCCTTGGCGTCGCGCGCCCGGTAGTCCTGGGATCGGTCGCCGACCAGGACGACGGTCTTCGCCTTCTTGATGCCCGCCCGCTTCAGGTCGTCCTCGGTCTCGGAGCCGCGCACGAAGCAGAGACGGTCATCGTCGCTCGCCGGATTGGTCTCGACGTCGGCCACCAGCGCAATGGGCCTCTCCGCCGAGCGGGAATCGGCGCGCAGGTCCTTCAGGATCTCTTGCGTCCGGTAGTTCCATCCGCACAGGATGATGTGGCCCTCCAGGTCGCAATCGCCCATGCCGCGGTCCTTTCTCTGTCGCTGCGCGACGAACGCGCTGGCGATGGTACCCGTGAAGGTGCCGAGCACGCCGATGCCGAAGAACATCAGCACGACGCCGATCACCCGGCCGCCGAGCGTCTCCGGCGAGATGTCTCCGAAGCCGACCGTCGTCAGGGTGACAATGGCCCACCAGAGCGCGTCGTGGAAGGGCCGATCCTCCTCGAAGTACGTGAGGCCGGCGGCCCCGGTCAGGATCAGCACGACGATCACGCCCATGAGGCGGAAGAGGTTCTCGCGCCGCAGGAACGCGACCACCGCCGCCGCGGGCCGCGGCCTCCACGCCAATGCTCTCATCGTCCTCGGCAGGCAGGTTGATCGGCGGCCTTGTCAGGGAGTGTGGGCCAGCCGCGCCGGGGACTCCTACAGCGTCAACCCGATCAGCATCGACGCGCCCAGGTAGGTCGCTCCGGCGATGACGCCGGCGCCCAGGTGCGGCTCTTCCCGCACCAGCTCGTCGCCCAGCCGCGCGCCGGGGAGCAGGACCTTGTCGGCGAACAGCCGCACGAGCGGCAGCAGCAGCAGCCCGGCCACGGTGTAGTAGCCGAACTCGGTCAGGCTCTGGTTCCAGGAGACGAAGTCGCCCTCGCCGGCCAGCCGGATGACGTTGCCGAAGCCGGCGAGCACCCCCGCGAACGCCGCCGCGACGGCGGTGTTGCCCTTCTCGATTTCGTCGTGCAGGTCGTAGGGCGTGATCCGGTCGTACAGCCGCCCGGCCACGATCAGCGCGACGAGCCCCGCGATCCAGAACGCCAACCCGGACGCCAAGCCGCCCTCCCCGGACATCGCGCCGGCGGTGATCAGGCCGACGGCGACGTAGCTGGCCCCTTCCAGGATGCCGACGCCAACGTTGCGGTCCTCGACAATCTCGCGCTCGATGGCGAACCGCGAGAACACCGCCTTGTCGTTGATCAGGGCCGAGAGGTTCAGCAGTACGATGCCGAGCAGGCCGAAGATGGCGAGCCCGATGACGTCGTCGAGGAGGCTGAACGAGGCGGGGCCGGAGACGACGCCGCCCAGGACGATGGCCAGCCCCAGGTAGTAGCCGGCGACGGCCACCGCGGCCGCCAGGTTGCGTTTCTCGATCAGCTCGGTCCGCAACGCGAAGCCGCGGTGCAACCCGTCGTAGGTCCACTTGCCGACGAGGAGCAGCACGAGGACGACGGCCAAGTGGACGAAGCCGGGCAGAATCTGTTCTACCGACATGAAGTCTCTCCCCCCGGCTACTTGCCGAAGCTGCGCATGCCGCCCGCCATGCGGCCGCTTACCCGTTGACCGAACGACCGGCTCTGCGACGCCTGCCGCGCCTGCTGGCGGCGGAAGAAGTCGGGCCTGGTCTGGCGGGTGGTGGACCCGTTCGTGCCGTACGTGCGGCCGCCGCCGGGAGCGCTGGGGCCGTAGTACGTCTGGCCGCGGCTCCGCGCATCCTGGTAGCCGTTCCAGTCGTCGCGGTAGATCGGCCGCCCGAAGCCGCCCATGATGTGGCTCAGCAGCGCGTACTGCCCGTAGAACTCCCAGAACGACCGCCCGCTGGAGTCTTCACGCCACTGCCCGTACCGCTCGTCGCCCACCTGCCGGTATCCGGGCGGGTGCGCGTCCTGATCGACGTTACCGCCCGGGCTCTTCGAGAGGACGACCATGCCGAGGAACGGCCGGTAGCGCTCGTAGGTCCCGGAGTCGACCTGCTGCCAGTCGAGGACCGCTTCCCGGTAGACCAACTCGTCCGACCCGGCCTGCGGCGCGCCGACGACTACCTGGTACCGGTGCGAGTACCCGAACAGGTCCTCGTCCATGTCCTGCAGGACCACCGAGTACTCCGGGTACGTCTCGAGCTGCGCCTGCAGCCGTTCGAGGGGGGTCTGCGTGTCGCATGCGGCGGCGAGCAGGACGGCCAGGACGATCGGCGCGAGACCGACGCGCGGTTGCGGAACCGGCCAGCGGCAACTCATGTCGGACTCCCCGGCAGAATGTGCGTGAACTGGTAGTCCTCGACCACCGAGCCTGCAGCGGCGGTGAACTCCGTCTCGCCCCACTGCTCGATACCGACGAAGCCGGTCTCGGCCTCGTCGACGAACTCCCAGCGAATCAGCGGCTCGGGGACGCCGCTGCCGTCCGGCAGCAGGTGCCCGGCGTAGGACGCGTCGAGGCGGTACGCGGCGCCCTTGAAGATGATCGTCTCCGGCGGATCCTCGTGGTCGAGGATGTGCTGCCGAACGTCGCCCAGGATGTCGCCGACGGCGATCTTGTGCGACAGCGACCAGGCGTCGGCCGCGCGCTCCAGGTAGCGCTGTTCGCCGTCGGCGGTCAACTCCCACTCCTCAACGTCGTCCACGCCCGAGAACCGGTAGCGGGAGTAGCCGGTGACCCGCCACGTCTGCAGGTCGTAGTCGACCAGGTAACCGACCTTGAGCTTCGCCAGGACGAGATCGGCCAGTGGATCCGGTGCCTCTTCCGCGCTCTTCTTCCCGCCGAACAGTCGCTCGCGCAGCCCCATTTGCCGTCCTCGACCCCTTAAGGAACCCTAGCAGGAAGTACTCGGCGCCCGCAATGTGACGCCAGGAGTCTGCGACGGAGTCTCGCGCCGGCGAGACTCCCAACGCGGCCGAAGGGTCGCGCTCAATCGTCCCCGTACGGCTCCGGCAGCCGGTGCTCGGGATGCGATTCCAGGTACGACGCCACCCGCTCGCCGCGGGTCACCGCCTCCCCGATGAACGCTACCGCCTCGGCCAGCCTTTCGTCCGGCTCGGCGCAGCTCAGGCGCAGGAATCCGCCGCCCGCCTCGCCGAAGCACTCCCCGCCGAGGCAGGCGACGCCGCGGGCGTCGTCCGCCGCCTCGAGCAGGAACAGCGCCAGTCCGTGCGACGTGATGCCGTAGCGGTTGCAGATCCGCTTGACGGAAGGGAAGGCGTAGAACGTGCCGCCGGGCATCAGGCACGAGATGTCGTCGATGGTGTTGAGGCCGTCGACCAGCCGCTCGACCTTGCGCCGGAAGTCGGCCATCCGCTCGTCGCGCACCGGCCCGTCCACCGCCATCGCCGCCATGCCGGCGATCTGCGTGAACGGGGGCACGCACGACAGCGCCGTGTTGGTCAGCGTGCCGATCACCTCAATCGTGGCCGGGCTGCTCACCGCGAAGCCGAGCCGCCACCCGCTCATGCTGAACGACTTGCTGAAGGTGTAGGCGGCGACGCAGTGGTCGAACATCCCGGGCTGACTCAGCAGCGTGTGGTGCCGGCCGCGCCAGACCATCGCGTCGTAGGGCTCGTCGCTGAACACCGCCACGTCCCGGCCGCGAATCAGGTCGGCGAGGCCCTCGAGATCCTCGAGCGTCGCGACCCCGCCGGTCGGGTTGTGGGGGCTGTTGAGGAAGATCGCCTTCGGGCTCGGGTCCTTCGCCAGGAAGCGCTCGACGTCCTCCAGGCTCGGGCGGAAATCGTGCGAGGCGCGCAGCCGCGACACCACCATCCGCCCGCCGCGCCGCTGGATGTTCGCCGGGTAGGTGGGGAAGTGCGGGCTGAAGACGAGCACGCCGTCACCCGGGTTGACGAACGCCTCGCAGAAGAACTGCTCGTAGATCTTGGCGCCCGGTCCCACCACGACGTGTGCCGCGTTCACCGGGAGGCCGTACTGCTGCTGCAGGTACGCCGCCGCGGCGGCGCGGAAGTCGGGCATGCCGAGCGACGGACCGTAGTGCGTGTGGCCTTCCTTCACCGCGCGGACGCCGGCGTCGAGGGCGGCCGGCGAGGTCGGGAACGGGCTGTCGCCGATCTCCAGCTCGATGACGTCCTTGCCGGCCGCGAGCAGGCGCTTGGCCACGGCGAGCACGGTGAAGGCGGTCTCTCCCTGTACGGTGGAGGCGAATGTCGAGTACGTCGCTGACATCTGAGACTTGTCCTTGCGGGTTGAGAACCGAGGGGTGCCTGCCGCGGCGGGTCACCCGTAGATTTGTTGCGGATCCTCGAGGAGCGCCTTGAGCGCGCGCAGCAGCTCCGCGCCGGTGACGCCGTCGATGGCGCGGTGGTCGGCCGAGAGCGTGATCGTCATCATCGACCCCACCGCGACCGCGCCGTCGCGGACGACGGGCCGCTCGGTGACGGCGCCGACCCCGAGAATACAACTCTGCGGCGGGTTCAGGATGGCGTAGAGGCTCGATACGCCGTACATCCCGAGGTTGGAGATCGTGCACGTGCCGCCCTGGTAGTCGGCCGGCTGCAGGCGGCCGGCGCGCGCGTCCGCCGCGAGCCGGCGCAACTCGGCGGCGATCTCGGCCAGCGTCCTGGTGTCGGCGGCGCGCACCACCGGCGTCACCAGTCCCGCCGGCGTCTGCACGGCAACGGCGAGATCGACCCGATCGTAGACGCGCACGGCGTCGCCGGCCCAGGCGGAGTTGGCCAGCGGAACCTCCCGCAGGGCGAGCGCGGCGGCGCGCACGACCACGTCGTTCACCGTCGGGGCTTCCGCGCCGCCAGCCGGGACCCCCGCGGCGCGCTGCCCCAGGAGGGCATCGACCGCGCACTCGATTCCCAGGTAGAAGTGCGGCGCCGTCCGCTTCGCCTCGGCCACGCGCTGCGCGGTGACGCGGCGCATCGCGGTCAGGGGGTGATCCGCATGGGGAAGGTCCGCCGCCGGCGCCGGAATCGGCGCACCGGGAACGGCCGGTTCGGCCGCCGGTTCAAGGGCCGGAAGCGGCGCCGTCGTGCGCTCGCGGGTCGACCGAAGCAGGCGCTCCACGTCCGCCTTCATCACCCGCCCGCCGGCGCCGGAACCGGCCACGCCCCGGAGATCCAGCCCGGCCAGCTCGGCCATTCGCCGCGCCAGCTGCGAGGCCGGCGGGTCCACGGCTGCCGGCGCGTCGGACCGGGCCTGCGGAGCGTCGTCGGACGTCGCCGTGGAGACGGCCGCCGACGCCTCCACCGGACCGCTCTCGACGAGAGGTTCCCGAACCTCCCCGGCATCCAACGTCCCGGGCGGCGGCTCCGGGAGGGCGGCCACCGGGAGGGTCGCGGCTTCCGCCGGCGTCCCCTGCGGCGCGGCCCTGCCTGGCGCGGCGCCGTGCAGCAGAGCCACCAGGGCGCCCACGGCGACCCCGTCGGTACCCGCCGGGACGCGGATCTCGGCGAGCACGCCGCCGGCCGGGGCTTCGAGCTCGACGGTGGTCTTGTCGGTCTCGACCTCGGCGATGGGCTCGCCCGCGGTCACCGGGTCGCCGGGCTCCTTGAGCCAGGTGGTGAGGGTCGCGGACGTCATCGCGTCGGCCAGTTCCGGCAGCCGTACCTCGATGAGCGGCGGGGCGGAATCCGCGATCGGCCCGTTCTCGCCTGCCCGTGCGTCTTCGACGACCACGGCAAGCAGGGCGCCGACCGCGACGTCCCTCGTGCCCGCGGCGACGCGGATCTGGGCGAGCACGCCGTCCGCGGGCGCTTCGAGCTCGACGGTAGTCTTGTCGGTCTCGACCTCGGCGATGGGCTCGCCCGCGGTCACCGGGTCGCCGGGACTCTTGAGCCACGCGGCCAGCGTCGCCGACGTCATCGCCTCGGCGAGCTCCGGCAGGCGAACTTCAACCTGATCCGACATCGTCTGTTCCATGCCTATCTTACGTGGAGTGCGCGGGCCACCCGCGGCCGCACCGGCTTCGGGGGAGCAGGGCCCGACCAGGTGGAACCCGGTCTAGAAGCGCAGAGCGCCGCGCAGCATGATGGCGTGGACCGCCGCGGCGGCGGCGCGCTCGCGCCGTTCCGCTTCCAGGCTCAGGTGCGTGGCCCGGCCCACGGCCAGGCGGCTCCCCAGCCGATAGCCGCGCCCGTATTCGCGGTCCAGGCTCACCGTCCCGAAGGGGGTCAGCACCCCCCGCCCGCGGAACGCCGCGAAGCCGTAGCCGAACTGCGCGTCGAGGCGCGAGCCGGGCGCACCGGGCATGAGCGGATCGGTCGCGCCGCGCTCCCACAGGCGCTGCACGCCGCTCGCGGTGTCGCCCCAGCCCGGCATCAGGCTCACCGACGGGCCGCGGCCGGAGGCCCCCGGGTCGTAGCGGAGCACCGCGCCGAAGCCCCATTCGCGCAGCGCGCCCGCGTGCGCCGCCAGCCAGCGCCCGTAGCCCTCCGTGGTCCACCCCGCGAGATTCCGGTACCGGAGGCCGCCGCCGACTTCCAGGCCGGCGCCGGTCTCGCCGTCGCCGCCGTCGTGACGCAGGCCCAACTCCCCCCACGGCGTGAGCGAGCCGCCGGAGGAGAGAACGAGCTCGCGGCTGGCCTCGGTGCTCAGCCGCAGCCGCCGCATGTTCAATGCCAGCGCCTCGATCATCGCGCCGTCGCCGGCTATGCCGAGCCGCGCCAGCGCCGCTTCGCCCTTCAGGTTCAGACTCGTCGTCCCGCGCGCCAGCACCCGGCCGTTGACTCCCACCATTCCGGAGTCGAGCGTGGCGGCGCTCATGAGGGAGCCGGAGGCGAGATCGTCCACGATCCGGAGCTCGCCCCGGGCATGGCCGACCGTGCCCCAGACGTCCAGGTCGGGCGACGCCGACCAAGCCAGGTAGGGATGCACGCCGGTCAGCCGCAGGTCGTAGGCGCCGCCGCCGGCCTCGCCACCCGGACCGCCCGTGCGGTAGTCGAAGGAGCCCTTCGACCGCGACATGGAGAGCCCCGCCAGCGTGTTGGCGCCCAGTCGCAGGTCGGCGCCGACGTTCATGCTGGACGCCTCGCCGTCCCAGGCGATGGATCCGTCGCCGCCCCCGCCCAGGCGGCGGTAGTCGCCGCAGCCCCACGCCGCGAAACGCGCCGTCCCCTCCTCCTCGTCCTGCACCGGCATGAGGAACGACGAGTCGCTGAGCGCGCGCTCCAGAGTCAACGGCTCCCGCAGCGGCGAGGCTCGCGGTTCCGACGCCAGGCGGTCGGAGGTCAGCGCGTGGGAGAGCGACAGGTGGCCCGCCGGTCCCCGCACCCCGCCGCGGGCCATCGGACCCGACAAGGCGCGATCGAAACGACAGGCTACCGCGCTGAAGGCCAGCGCCCGCCCGAGCTCCGGCAGGACGGTCCGGTTGATCGTCTCGATCCGCTCCGCCAGCTCGGTGATCGTTCCCGTGCCCGTCGCGTCGGAAATCGTCGCCGCCACGGGCTCGCTCAGCTCCACCGTGAACTGCTCGACGCCCTCCTGCAGCTCGTCGAGAAGCGTCGTCACGGTGACGGTGCGGGTCGTCTCTCCGGGCTCGAAGCCGAGCGTCCCCTCGGTAGCGTCGTAGTCGAGACCCGCACCCGCGGTGCCGTCCACCGAGCGGTAGGACACCCTGACCGCCCGCTCGCTCGCCGGGCTCAGCGTCACGACGAAGACGGCGGCGCCTCCCTCGGATACCGGTGCCGCGTCCGCGATGGACAGCGCCGGCAACCCCTCCATGAAATCGTCGTCCTCGATCGTGCCCGACCCGGTGTCGTCCTCCAGCCCCGCTCCGGCCGGGTCGCTCAACGTCACCGTGAAGCTCTCCTCCGACTCCACGATCTCGTCCTGCCGCGTCACGACCTCGACCGTCCGGTGCGTCGTTCCCGGCGGGAAGGTCAGTGTGCCCCCGGCCTCGACGTAGTCCGAACCCGCCCGCGCGGTCCCGTCCGCCGTTGCGAACGCCACGGTCACGGTCCGGTCGACGGCCGCGCTCAACCGGACCGAGAACCGCGCCGTCCGGCCCTCGGTCACGGGCGCCGCATCGTCGATGGAGAGGGCAGGCAGCTTGCCCTCGTCGTCGTCGGTGATGGTTCCCCTGCCGGTCCCGTCCGCCAGTCTCGCACCGACCGGGCCGCTCAACACCGCCGTGAAGTCCTCGGTCTCCTCCAGTGTCTCGTCGTCCAGGATCGAGACCCGGATCGGGACCGTGTACGTGGTGTCTGCCGGCTCGAAGCGCAGCGTTCCCACCGCCGGCGTGTAGTCGAGCTCGCCCCTCGCCGTCCCGTCCGCGGTCGCGTAGGACACGGTCACCACGTGGTCGCGGGCTCCGCGCAGGGTCACCACGAACTCGGCCGTGCCCCCTTCGACCGCCGGCGGCGCGTCCGCAATCGACAGCTCCGGCAGGTCGTCGCCCAGGCCGGCGAGATCCCTGATCGTGCCCGTCGCGACGGCGTCCTCCAGCGTCGCCCCGACCGGGTCGCCGAGGTTCACGGAGAATCCCTCGTCCGACTCCGCGGTGTCGTCCATCAACGTCGCGACCTCTATCGTCAGGAACGTGGTTCCCGGCTCGAAGGTCAGCGTCCCGTCGGACGCCGTGTAGTCGGAGCCCTCTACCGCGGTACCGTCCGCGGTCGCGTAGGACACGGTCACCGCCTCGTCGACGGCCGCGCTCAACCGGACCGGAAACCGCGCCGTCACGCCCTCGATCACCGGCGCCGCGTCGTCGATGGCCAGCGCCGGCTGCCTTCCCTGGTCGTCGTCGATGATGGAGGCCGCGCCGCTGGCTCCGACCAGCGTCGCTGCCTCCGGGTCGCTCAGCTCCACCGTGAAGCTCTCGGTAGCCTCCCGGATCTCGTCGTCCAGCACCGATACCCGGACGGTCCCTGTCGTGTCGCCCGGCTCGAAGCGCAGCGTTCCCGTGGTCGACGTGTAGTCGGAACCTGCTCTTGCCGTTCCGTCGGCGGTTGCGTAGGCGACGGTCACCACCTGAGAGCTCGGAGAGCTCAACGTGACCGGAAACTGCGCCGTCCCGCCCTCGGCGACCGCCGCTGCATCCTGGATGGTGAGAACGGGCAGGCTGCCGCCGCCGCCGTCGTCGTCCTCGATCGTTCCAAGTGCGCTGTCGTCCTCTGTCGTCGCCCCGTCCGGCTCGCTCAGGGTCACCGTGAAGGTCTCGTCCGCCTCCGCTATATCGTCCTCTTGCGTCTGCACGCTGATCGTCTGCGTCTCGGTTCCCACCGGGAAGGTGAGTATCCCTGATGTCTGCGTGTAGTCGGAATCCGCCAGCGCGGTGCCGTCGTCGGTCGCGTAAGAGACGGTGACGGGCTGGGTGGCGGTGCCCGTCAGGGTGACCGTAAACACTACGGTGTCACCTTCTTCTGCCGACGCGTCGACGATGAACAGCTGTGGGGGCGCGTCGTCGTCGTCCGTGATGGCGCCTTGCCCGGAACCGTCGTCGAGTGTGGCGCCATCGGGGTCGCTGAGCGTGACGGTGAAGTGTTCTTCCGATTCCGGTTCGTCGTCGTCGATGGTGGTCACCGGGATCGCCTTCGTCCTCTCGCCCGGCTGGAAGCTGAGCATCCCGCTCTCGGCGGTGTAGTCGGAGCCCTCGGTAGCGGTGCCGCCGGCAGTCGCATAGGAGACGGTGACCACCTGCTGACTCTCCGCACTCAACATCACCTCGAACGACGCGGTGCCGCCTTCGGTCACCGGGTCGGCGTCGGCGATGGAGAGGGCTGGCAACTGCGTGTCGTCGTCGGCGATGGTCCCCGTCGCGGAGCCATTGGCGATCGTGGCGCCGTCCGGATCGCTCAGGGTCACCGTGAAGGTCTCGTCCGCTTCCTTGATCGTGTCGTCGATCGTCACTACCGAGATGGTCCGGGTCGTGTCGCTCGCGGTGAAGGTGAGAGTTCCCGATGCCGGCGTGTAGTCGTGGTCCGCCACGGCTGAGCCGTCGCCGGTCTGGAAGCCGACGGTGACGGTCTGGTCGACGATGCCGGTGACGGTGACGGTGAACTGCGCCGTCTCCCCCTCGGTCACCGCGGCGGCGTCCGCGATGGACACTTGCGGGCCGGTACCGCCGCCGCCGTCGTTGGCGGTGATGGTTCCCGTTCCGTTGTCGTCGCCGAGCGTGGCGCCGCTGGGGTTGCTGAGCGTGACGGTGAAGTCCTCGTCCGCCTCCGGTTCCTGGTCGTCGATGGTGTCGACCGA
>VXME01000005.1:24545-45658 GCA_009861545.1 Acidobacteriota bacterium
TGACGGTGAAGTCCTCGTCCGCCTCCGGTTCCTGGTCGTCGATGGTGTCGACCGAAAAGGTGGCCTCGGTTTGGCCGGCGGAGAATGTAAGCGTCTCCGATTTTGCCGTGTAGTCGGCGCCGGCCTCGGCGGTACCGTTGCTGGTTGCGACATCGACGGTGACCGTGTCGGTGCTGGTCGCCGACAAGATGACGGTGAACTGCGCGGCTTCGCCCTCCTCTACCGCCGCGTCGCCGATGGACAGCTCCGGGGTCGGGTCCGGAGTCGGGTCGCCGCCGCCGTCGTTGGCGGTGATGGTTCCCGTTCCGTTGTCGTCGCCGAGCGTGGCGCCGCTGGGGTTGCTGAGCGTGACGGTGAAGTCCTCGTCCGCCTCCGGTTCCTGGTCGTCGATGGTGTCGACCGAGAAGGTAGCCGTGGTCTCACGGGCGCGGATTGTCAGCCTCTCCGACTTTCTCGTGTAGTCCTTGCCTTCCACGGCGGTGCCGTCGCTGGTGGCTGCGGTGACGCTCACGGCATGATCCGTGGGTCCCTCCAACCTGACCGTGAACTGCGCCGTGCCCCCTTCCCTGACCGTCACGTCGTTGATGGACAGCCCCGGGTCGTCGTTGTCCTGGATGGTTCCCGTCGCGGTGCCGCGGTCGAGCGTCGCCATGCTCGGACTGCTCAGCTGTACCGTGAACGCTTCGTCGCCCTCGTAGTCCGGATCCTCGATGGTACGTACCGGTATCGTCTGGCTCAGGGGGTCCTGCGTGGTGAAGGTCAACGTGTCCGATGCGGTGATGTAGTCCGAGCCCGCCCGCGCCACGCCGTCCCGCGTCTCGTAGGCGACCGTCACGGTTTCGGTGGGCGTCGCGCTCAGGGTCACCTGGAACGAAGCCGTGCCGCCTTCCGTCACCGTCGCGTCCTGAATGCGCAGCGATGGCTGCGCGCCCGCATCGTCGTCATTGATCGTGCCGGTCCCGGTGCCGGTGCTGATGGTGGCCTCCTGCGGATCGCTCAGCACGACGCTGAAGGTCTCCTGATTCTCTCTGGTGCTGTCCTCGCGCGTGCGGACCCGGATGGTCTCGCTGTTGTCCCCCGACCGGAAAGTCAGCGTGCCGTTGATCGCCGTATAGTCGGACTCCATGACGGCGGTGCCGTCCATGGTCGAGTACCGGACGGTCGCGGTCACGGCGCGCTCGCCGCTGAGCGTCACCTCGAACTCCGCCGTGTCGCCCTCGTCAACCGCCGCGTCTCCAATGGATAGCGTCGGCTTGGAGTCGTCGTTGGTGATGGTGCCCTCCCCAGTGCCGTCACCGATCGTCGCTCCGACCGGGCTGCTCAGCCGGACCGTAAAGGTCTCGTCCGCTTCGTAGTCGTCGTCCTCCGTCGTCTGCACGTCGATGAAACCGGTCTTCGTCTCCGCGGGGGTTGTCAGCGTGTCGTCAACCGCTTCGTAGTCCGAGCCCGCCCGCGCCGTGCCGTTGCTCGTGCGGTAGCGGACCGTCACCGGGTTCTCGCTCTCGGTGTCCAGGGTCACCCTGAACCCCGCCGTCCCGCCTTCCTCCACGCTCGCGTCGCCGATCGACAGCTCCGGCTTCGGGGCGTTCGGCCCGTCGTCGTCGTCGACGCGCACGGCTACCTGGGGGAGCCTGTCGGGGTGCAGCGCGTCGGGGCAGTAGGAGTCCTCGTCCCGGACCTCGTGGACGATGGTGAACGTAAGGTCCTCTTCGTCGCCGTCCTCGCGAGCCTCGATCGTGACGTCGCGCCAGTGGCTCTCGTCCTGTCCCGCCGGCCAGTCGGACGGATCGAATTCCCAGCCCTGCGACGGCATGAGATGGACGTCGCCCACTCCGTCGCCGTCGATGTCGTAGTCGTCGTTCTCGGTGCGGGTTGCGCCTGGTATGTGCACCATGACCCACCACCCGCTCACCTGATTGTCGCTCTCGTCAGTAGGCAGCGGCCTGGTCAGCCTGAGCCGGTAGCTGGCCCGCTCGCCTTCCCTGACGGTCACCATCGTCGTCGAGGCCTCGACCGTTCCTCCGCTTGCGACCCAGGCGTCCGTTCGCGCCTTGGAGCTCTGGGCTTCGACCGGCGGCGGCGCCATCGTGCACAGCAGTGCTGTCGTCAGCGTGAGCGTGAAGGACCGTGCGGCGCGGTGGCGGTGGCGGGAACCGGAAGGGAGGGTCGGTCTCCTGGCGCCCGACGACACCATGCCTCCTCAAGTGATCCAGGGAGATACGAGCCCGTCTTCGTTTAGCGGGTCAAACTGCTTCCGCATGAAGCCTAGCCAACCGCGGCCCTTCCTGGCGCTACCAGAATTGGGAGACTTAGCGGCTGTTTTTCGATGGAATCCGCGTGTTGGGGGTAAAGGTCTTGATGCGCGGTGGCTCGCCGGCAGTACGAAAGAGGAGCGCCTCTGGCGGTAGCAGGATGGACCGATGGTGTATTACGCGATGGCCGACATCGCGAGGCGCGCGGCCGCCTCTACGATAGCGTCGACGTCCAGGCGGTACTCGCGGTACAGGTCCGGCAGATCGCCGGACTGCCCGAAGCGATCCACGCCGAGCGGGACCACCCGCTGGCGCCGGACCGACGCCAGCCACGACAGCGTGGCCGGATGCGCGTCGATCACCGTGATCAGGCCTGCTCCCTCGGGCAGGGGACCGAGCAGCCGCTCGACGTGCGAGACCGGTCGGGCCGCTCCGATGCCGCCGCGGTGGCTTGCCGTCCACCCGCGATAGAGCCGGTCGACCGAGGTGACCACGAGCAGCCCGGCGTCCGGGACGTCCTCCAGGATCTGCCGGTGCGCGTCGATCGCTTCCGGCAGCACCGCGCCGCTGGCGACGAGTGCGATCTCCGCCCGGGGCCCGGGCGGGGCCAGCCAGTAGCCGCCGTCGGTGATCTGCCGCGCCAGTCCCGTGTCCAGGCGCCGTTGCGGCTGATCCACCGGGCGGGTCGACAGGCGCAGGTAGACCGCTCCGCCGTCGTCGGCCTGCAGGTGCTCGAAGCTCCAGCGCAGGACCTCGCAGAGCTCGTCGGCGTAGGTCGGCTCGAACGACGTCAGGCCCGGCTGCCCCATCCCGAGCAGTGGTTCGTAGATCGACTGGTGCGCCCCGCCCTCGGCGGCCAGCGACACCCCGGACGGCGTCCCCACCACGATGAAGCGCGCGTCCTGGTAGCAGGCATAGTTCAGCGCGTCGAGGCCGCGGCTGATGAACGGATCGTAGACGGTGCCGATCGGCAGCAGACGCTCGCCGAACAGCGGCGCGCTCAACCCGAGCGCGGCGAGCAGGATGAACAGGTTGTTCTCGGCGATCCCCAGCTCGATGTGCTGGCCCTCGGCGGAGACCTCCCAGTTGAGGGCGGAGACGATCCGCTTGTCCTTGAAGAGGTCGCCGCGGGCGCGCCGCCCGAAGATGTGGCGGCGATTCAGCCACGAGCCGAGGCTGGTCGAGACCGTGACGTCCGGCGACGACGTCACCACGCGGTCGGCCAGGTCGGGATGGCGCCGCGCGAGGTCCGACAGGAAGCGGCCGAACGCGTCCTGGGTCGACAGCCGGTCGCCGGGGGGCGGCTCGAACCGCTCCGGCACCGCGATGCGCGCCGCGGCGTGGCGCCGGCCGGACGCGCGTCCGAAGGGCACGGCGTCGAGAAACGCCTGCAGCTCGCCGGCCGGGATGTCGAGCCCGGCGAAGCGGTCCCATTCCTCGCCGTCCGCGATGCCCATCCCCTGCTTGAACGCCTCCATCTGGTCCGGCGTGACCAGTCCGGCGTGGTTGTCCTTGTGGCCGGCGAACGGCAGGCCGTAGCCCTTGATGGTGTAGGCGATGAAGGCGGTGGGCCGGTCGTCCCCCACGGCGCCGAAAGCGTCGCGCAGGGTGGCGAGATCGTGCCCGCCCAGGTTGGTCATCAACCGTCCGAGCGCGTCGTCGTCGTGCTCGTCGAGCAGGGCGCGAATGCCGTGGGTGTCCCCCAAATCGCGCTGCAGCTCGTCGCGCCAGGCGGCACCGCCCTTGTAGGCCAGGGCCGAGTAGCGCGAATTCTCCGCCGAATCGATCCACCGCCGCAGCGCGCCCCCGCCCGGCCGCTCGAAGGCGGCGGTCAGCAGGCGTCCGTACTTGAGCACCTCCACCCGCCAGTCGAGGTTGCGGAAGACGGTCTCCAGCCGGTCCGAGAAACGCTCGACCATCACCGCGTCGAGACTCTGGCGGTTGTAGTCGATGACCCACCAGACGTTGCGGACGTCGTGCTTCCACGACTCGACGAGCGCCTCGAAGATGTTCCCCTCGTCGAACTCGGCGTCGCCGGCGATGGCGATCATGCGGCCCGTGGGACGCTCGGCGCCGAACCGCTTCAGACGCACGTAGTCCTGGACCAGCGCGGCGAAGCTGGTCATCGCCACGCCGAGGCCGACCGAGCCGGTGGAGAAGTCGACGTCGTCGGCGTCCTTCGTGCGCGACGGGTACGACTGCGCGCCGCCGAACCCGCGGAAGCGGGCGAGTTGATCCTGCGTCTGGTTGCCCAGCAGGTACTGGATGGCGTGGAACACCGGGCTCGCGTGCGGCTTCACCGCCACACGGTCCTCCGGCCGCAGGGCGTCGAAGTACAGCGTCGTCATCAACGCCGCCACCGACGCGCACGATGCCTGGTGGCCGCCGACCTTCAGCCCGTCGCGCGAGGGGCGGAGGTGGTTGGCGTTGTGGATCATCCAGACGGCCAGCCACAGGACCTTGCGCTCGAGCGCGCGGAGGCAGCGCAGATCGGATGCGGAGCCCTCGGGCCGAGAGGCATCGGGAGGAGTCGCGGGGATCGCCATCGAGGCTAGGATGCCTCACGCCCGACGGTGCGGACAAGTGCCTTCGTCGCTCGTCAGGCCGGACGCAACTCGATATCGCGGATCTGCGTCAGCGGCAGGGCGGTAATGTTGTTGGTCAGGGAGTACTCGCGGTCGCCAGGGTAGACCACCCACAAGTGCCGGAGTCCGAGGTCGTCCATGACGATGTGCATCGACCGGGTCGTTCGCGGCGCGTCGGCGCACTTGAACTCGAACCCCCAGCGGCGGCCTCGCCGCAACAGGAGCAGATCCAGCTCTGCGCCCCGTTGGGTCCCATAGAAGTACGCCTCGCGCTCGCCGTGCGCGAGCAGCGTCTGTTCCAGGGCGAACCCTTCCCAGCTTGCGCCGTAGCGAGGATGCAGCGGCAGTTCCCGCCGGTCTTCCAGGCCGAGCAGAAAATGCAGAATCCCGCTGTCCCGCAGGTAGATCTTGGGCGACCGGACGAGGCGCTTGCCCAGGTTCTCGAACCAGGGCGGCAGCACACGGAGCATGAAGGCGCCCGCCAGCAGGTCGCGGTAGTGGTTCACCGTCGTCGCGCTCACGCCCATCGAGCGCGCCAGCTCCGCCGCGTTCCAGGTCTGTCCGTGCACGTGCGCCAGCATGCGCCAGAAGCGGCCCAACGCGTCCGGAGAGACCGCCGACCCCAGCCCGCGGATGTCCCGCTCCAGGAACGTGCGCGTGAACGACTGCATCCAGCGCGTCCAGGCCGCAGCGGACGGGGCCAGCCAGGCGCGCGGAAGCCCGCCTCGCATCCACAAGCGATCCTGGTGCTCCAGACCGACCTCGGCCAGCGAGAATCCGCCCACGTCGACGAAGAACATGCGTCCGGCCAGCGTCTCGGACACCCCCTGGACGAGGTCCAGGGAGGCGCTGCCGAGCAGCAGGAAGACGGCGCGGCGGCCCGGATCGTCGCAAATCGGCCGGAGCAACTCGAGCAGCTCCGGCTTCCGCTGCACCTCGTCAATCACGACCAGGCCCTCCCGGTCCCGAAGCACTTTCTCGGGGGTGGCGGACAGCGCTTCGCGAGTGGCGGCAACCTCCAGATCGAAAACCGTGGATGGATCGGGCCAGGACGCCGCTACCTGCCGCGCCAGCGTCGTCTTGCCGACCTGCCGAGCTCCCAGCAGGGTGACCACGGGCGCCTCGGAGAGCCCTGTGGTGGTGGCGGCGAGCAGATCCGGACGGGCTATTGATTGTTGCAAATCACATTTTCCTAATGTGATATTCAACGATTATACGTAGCCCGGGAGTCGCATGGGGTAGGATGCCTCACGCGCTCCGCATCGGGCGCCACTACCCCACGGGAGAACGAACGCAGTCCTTGCCGGCCCTGCGCTGCGGGACTGACGGCAATCTCGGCCGGGAATGCTGAGCCACCACATGACATACCTCCGACGCTGTACACGGCTTGCCGCGCGCGGTCTCACACTCGCGTTTCTCATCGTCGCCGTCGGCTGCGCCGGAGCCGGTGACGACGAAGGCAGGCCGGACGACTACCTGACGCCGGAGCTGCGCGCCGCCGTCGAGCAGCTCAAGGCCGACGTGGCAATGGGCCCCACAGACGAGGCGACGATCGCCGAGCGGGCGCGGATCCTCGCCGACTGGGTCGACGCCTACGCCCTGGGCGGCGGGGAAGTGGGCCTCGAAGGCCCGCGCGTGCGGCTGCAGTCGACGCTGCCGCCGACCGGTCAGGCGGCGCTGCGGCAAGGGGCGATCGTCGACCGGCTGGTACGGCAGTTCACGCTGCACGACGAACCCGGCGCGCTCGGGGAACTGACCGCCGAGTCGCTCGGTCCGTTCGAGGCGCGCAGCTACCAGACCGTTCGCCAGACGTGGACCGCCGGCACGCGCCCGGTGGTGGCCGGCGGGGGCTTCTGGGTGGCGCGGCACTTCAACGTGAACTACGGCCCCTTCCAGACCGACGACCCGGCCGGCGACGGCTACGTGACCATCGCGACGTCGGACACCGACGCGGCGTTCGAGGCCGACGTCTACCTGGCGAGCGGCCCGCACGGCGGGTTCCGGGCACCGGAGCCCGCGCTGGTCTTCCGCGTCGCCTCGGGCCAGATCGACCCCGGCGAGACGGTCACCATCACCTACGGCGACACGAGCGGGGGCGGGCAGGGCCTGCTGATGACCGGCACGTCGAGCGCCCGGATGCCGCTGCCGCTGTACGTCGATCTGGACGCCTCCGGCGAGTGGCGGCCGCTGCCGATTCTGCCGTTCGTGGTCAGTGGAACGCGCGTGGCCGGGGTGCACGGCTTCGTGCCGAGCGTCGTCGCGCCCGGCGAGCCGTTCGAGCTGTCGGTGCGCGCACAGGATGCGTTCTTCAACCGTGCGACCGGCGCCATCCCGGCGTTCGAGGTACGGGTGGACGGCGACGTGCGCGCGACCACGCCGGCCGGCACCGAGCCGATCACGGTCGTGGAGCTGACGCTGGACGAAACGGGGCCGCACTGGATCGACATCCGCTCGGCGGACGGCGAAATCCGCGGCGGCGCGAACCCGATCCTCGTCGAGGAAAACCCCGCCCGCCGCATCTACTGGGGCGACACGCACGGCCACTCCGGCTACGCCGAGGGAATCGGCACCATCGACTTCTTCATGACCTTCGCCCGCGACGACGCCCGGCTCGACTTCGTCACCCATTCCGAGCACGACGTCTGGCTGGACGACGCCGAGTGGGAGCTGTCGCGCAGCGCGGTGCAGACGTTCGACGAGCCGGGCCGATTCATTCCGTATCTCGGCTGGGAATGGACCCGGCACGCCCGCTTCGGGGGCCACCACAACGTGCTGTACCGTGACACGGAGGGCAGGGAGCGTGTGTCGGCGCTGGAGTACCCGACGCTGTCCGAGCTGTACCAGGGCCTGCACGCGCGCTACGACCCGACCGACGTGCTGGTCATCCCGCACGCCCACAATCCGGGCGACTACCGGCAGTCCGACCCGCAGCTCGAGCCGCTCATCGAGATGATGTCGATGCACGGCACCTTCGAGTGGTTCGTCCGGCAGTACCTGTCGCACGGCCACCAGGTGGGGCTGGTCGCCGCGTCGGACGACCACCTGTCGCACCCCGGCTATTCCGCCCCGAACCGCAACTCGCTGGCGCAGCGCGGCGGCCTCGGCGCGGTGATGGCGCCCGAGAGGTCCCGCGACGCGATCTTCGACGCGATGAAGGAGCGGCGGACCTACGCCACCACCGGCGACCGCATCATCCTGGACGTGACCGTCAACGGCACCGGGATGGGCCAGCGCGCCGACTACGCGGACGAGCGCTCCGTCGAGGGCCGCGTCATCGGCACGGCGCCGATAGAGTCGGTGACGCTGCTCAGGAACGACGAGCCGATCTGGAGCGAGACCTACGGCGTCGGCCGCGGCCGTCCCGCCGACCGGGAAGAGTGGCTGCTCTCGTTCTTCTCCGACGCCACGCCGCTGCATGCCGGCGATGCGCCGCGCGGCTGGCGCCACTGGCGCGGACAGCTCCGCGTGAACGGGGCGGTCCTCGAGGGCATCACCGGGACGGACTTCGTCAACCCGACCACCCAGGACCTCGAGTACGAGCCGGGGCGCAACGGCGCCCGTTTCGCCACGAACACGCGCGGCGACACCAGCTCGTTGCGGATGACGTTGTCCGGCATCCGGCCGAGCGCGTCGATCACGCTCGAGCTGGAAGAAGCGCGCGAGACCGGGTCGGCGCCGCCGTTCTTCCGCCCGCCGGCCGACATCGAGGAGCGCCGGGTGCGGCTCACCCTCAGTGCGGGGGGCGTCGCCAGGGAGATGGGTATCGACGGCTACCCCGACGACCGCATCACGCTGCGCCGCCTGATCCGCAACGGGCCCCGCGACGTCAGCTTCAGCTACACCGACGAGGACAACCCGCGGACCGACGAGGACGACCCCCGGCAGGGCGACTACTACTACGTCCGCGTCCGGCAGGTGAACGACGCTATGGCCTGGTCGAGCCCGGTGTGGGTCGGCGGGTATCCGTCGCGGTAGGAATGGCGTGCGTCGTCCGGGTGTCCCCGCGGCTCTCGGAGTATTGCTGGCTGCTCTTACCCGGAACGCCAGTCAAATGAACGGTCGCCACGTATAGAACAGCGCCGCTCCGAACCCCTGCAGCGTGGCGAACACCGCCAGTGCCAGCGTGGTCTGCCCTGCCGTGAGCCGTGCGCCCAAGTAAATGAACAGCGGAAACAGCGTCGAGACGACGCGACCGACCGAGAGCAGCCCGCCCGACCCGATCGCCAGCGCCAGATTGACGACGATCCACGAGCCATAGGCCCATCCCAACCGTCGTGTCAGCGGCGCCACCAGTGCCAGCGCCAGGATCGCCGCGCAGCCGTCGAGCCAGCGCAACGGCTCGCCCAGCGTCCTGTTGTAGAGGGTCTCGCCGGACCGGAACTCCAGAGGGACGGCGAGCAGCATGTCCCCACCGCCGGTGGAGCGACCCCAGGCGGCGTGCGCGTCGAGCCACGCGAGCGGATTGCCGGTTTGGGCCAGCAGATACAGCGAGAACGCGGCCAGCCCCCCGATCGGCGCGGCTACCGCCAGCCAGGCGCGCGGCGAACGGGTGCGGGCCCCGAGCGCCAGCAGCGCGAGCGGGACGCACAGGGCGAATCCGTTGGGTCGCGTCAGGCCGGCAAGCGCGCCCCAGGCGCAAGCCACCCCCCAATCGCCCCGCCGGCCGTGGAAGAAGGCCGCGACGGTGGCCAGCAGGAAGAGGTTCTCCGAGTAGGGCGCGCCGTAGAACACGGCGAACGGAAACGCGCAGAGCAGCAGTATCGCGCCCGAGGCGGATCGGTCGTCGAGGTCCTCCCGGGCCAGCCGGTACAGGTAGGCCAGGCCCCATAGAAACGCGCCCAGCGCGATGACCAGCCCCGCCGCGACGTGCCGGACGTAGTAGCGCTCGTAGCTCACGCGGGCGCCCAGTCCCTCGGGCTCGTTGCCCGCGTTGACGAGCGCGGCGCCCAGGCTCATCAGCGCGGGATAGGCCGGAAAGAAGGCGACGTTCTGCGGCCCATCGGCATCCGGCGACCAGCGGTAGCCGTGGACCGCGATGTCCAGGTACCAGCCGGCGTCGAACCGGAGCGGCAGGTTCGCGACCTCGGACTCCGAGATCCGGACCGGGGGACCGCTCTCCGGGAACCCGATGGTCAGGACGGCGAGCAGCCCGGTGAAAAGGACCGCGCCGCGCGTGGCCAGAAACGGGGGCAGCACGCGGCGCAGGGCCGCCGACCCCGACAGGGCACGGACGGCAGCCAGGCAGCGCAGATGAAGCGGCGGACGCGGCCAGATCAGGTGACGGCCCCCGACCGACGCCGCCAGCAGCACGAGCAGCCGCACGATCGAGCCGACCGACAGGGAAGCGACGCCCGCGTCGACGCGGACCGGCCCGAAGATCAGCACGCAGAGCAACAACACGAGGAGAACTCCGCCGAAGGCATCGAGCACGCGGGCGGGAAGCGGCAGTTCGGGCCGCGCCGTAGTCGATGTCATGTCGGCGAAGAGCATGCGGGATCGTACCGCGCGGCGGCAAGCGGGACGACCGGCCGACGCCCTGTCGCACGTGCCGGTGTGAGCGATGTATCATCGTTGCAACGTCCATGAACGTCGCGCGGCGGCGTTCCACTTCACGTGCATACACGAAACATCGCGTGGCAGAACTCGAGTTTCCGGAGGAGGACTACGACATGAAACGCACCCTCAGCATCCTGGCACTTGCCCTTGCCGTCGGCGTCGTCGGCAGCCCGATGACCGCGTCGGCGCAGCACATGTACCGCGTCAAGATCACGAACCTCACCCCGGGTCAGGCCTTCACGCCGTTCCTGTTGCTGACCCACTCGCCCGACATGAACATCTACCTTCCGGGCACGATGGCCTCCGCGGAGTTGCGCGCCATCGCCGAGGGCGGCAACATCATGCCGATGATGGAGAAATACATGGGCATGATGGGCGTGATGGACGTCAAGGGGGGAGACTCGTTGACCACCCCCGGGGTCACCACGGAGTTCATGATCTCGGGCATGTACGGCTACCGGCTGAGTCTGGTTGGGATGCTGCTTCCGACGAACGACGGGTTCGTGGGCGCCAACATGGTGCTGCCGATGGAGGGCGGCATGATGGGCTACGCCTACGGATACGACGCGGGCACGGAGATGAACGACGAGCTGTGCTCGTCGATCCCCAACCCGGGGACGAACGACATGGAATGCGACGCCCACGGCCCCGGCGAGACGATCGGCATGGGCGAGGGCGCCATCGTCATCCACAGCGGCATCCACGGCCACGGCGACTTCATGCCGATGTATCGCGACTGGAAGAACCCGGTGGCCCGCATCACGATTACCAAGATGTAGCCCGTTCCAGCCACGAAATCGACCGGTCCCCCGAGCGCGGCGTGGCGTCGCCGGCCGGGGGACCGGCCTTCATCCCGCGTGCAGCAGCGGGACCGTCCATCACCGGTTGCGCTCGCGGCGTTCCTCCCTGCGTTCCCGACGCTCCTCCATCCGCTCTCGGCGCGCGTTGCGCCGTTCCTCCCGCTCGGCCCTCAACTCCTCGGCCCGGGCCTGCTGCTCGGGCGTCAGAATCCGCCAGACCGCCGCGTAGACCTGCGCCCGCCGGACCGCCGCGTCGCCCGCGAGCCTTCCCAGCTCGGCCGCCAGGGCCCGGATCCGGTCTTCGTCGACGGTCGCCGAAGCCGTAGCCTCGGCCAGCGCCTCACGCGCCGCGCGCGTCTCGCGAAGGTTCGTCCGGGCGGCCTCGCGGCTCTCGTCGATCGCCGTCCGGACCTGCTCGCGCTGCTCGTCGGTCAGATCGAGCCGCCGCAGGGGGGGCAGGAGCACACCGACCGGGCCGGCGCCGCGCGGTCCTCCCATCCAGGCGCCGCGACCGCCGCGACCGCCGCCGCGCTGCGCCTCCGCCGCGTGCGCGGCCGCCACCACCGACACCCCGACGATCGCCAGTCCGACGACGCCGGCCGCCACCTTCCCGCGTGTTCCCGTCAAGTCGATCCGCATCGTGCCTCCTTTGCAGTTGCTGTTCCTACCGACCGCGGCCGGCGCAGGATTCTTCCCCGCGTCGCACGGGAACGAGCACGGGAATATCCGCGGCGCCCCGCGAGTCTCCGTTAGTGGGAACGCGGGTGCGCGTATGCTCGTGGTGACGAATGAACGGAGTGGATGGCCGGTTGAGAGGACGCCGGAGACGCGAGTGAGCACGGGGAGCGCAGCGGTCGGCGACGGTCACGCGGTCGCGGTCGAGGCGGGCCCGGGGGGCGAGCAGCGGACCGCGGCGATCGATCCCGACCGGGCGGCGGTAGAGGACGCCCGGGCCGGCGACGGCGGCGCCTTCGAGGCCCTCGTGCTGCGCTACCAGGCGCGCATCGTCAACTACGCGTCGGCGATGGTGCACGACGCGGGTGCCGCCGAGGACGTGGCGCAGGAGACGTTCGTCCGCGCCTGGCGCGGGCTGGGCCGGTTCCGGGGCGAGAGCGCGTTCAAGACCTGGCTATACCGCATCGCGACGAACGTGGCCCGGACGCATCTCGACCGGCGCGGGCGCCAGTCGCGCATCGGGGATCGCAGCCTGGACGACGAGTCGGAGCCGCTGCAGGCCGCCGACGTCCCGTCCCCGGCCCCCGACGCCGAAACGTCGCTCGTCAGACGCGAGGCGATCGACCGGGCGCTGGCCGAGCTGCCCGACGAGTTGCGCGTGGCGCTGGTGTTGCGCGACGTGGAGGGGCTCGACTACAAGGAGATTGCCGGCGTCACGGGAGCGCCGATCGGAACGGTGGAATCGCGGATATTCCGTGCCCGGCGTCGCCTGCGGACGCTGCTGCGCCCGCTCGCTACCGCGTAGCCGGAGGCCGAGAAACCGCGACGCCGCAACGCCGACGGGAACGAGGGGAGAGACCGATGACCTGCCGACAGGCCGAACCGCTGCTCGCGCGTGCCGCCGACGGTACGCTCGACGCCGAACGGAGCAGGGTGCTCGCCCGGCACCTGGATGGCTGCGCCGATTGCCGGAGAGCCCTCGATATGCAGCGCGCGATGCGGGAGGTGCTGACCGCCCGGCCGCAGGCGCCGACCCCGCTCGGCTTCGCCGCACGCGTCATGGCGAGTCTGCCGGAGGGTGAGCCCGGCGCGGCGGCCGGATGGCTCGACGCGCTGAACTGGCGCGCGTGGACGCTGCGCCTGGCGCCGGTGGCGGGAGCGCTGTTCGTCGGCGCCGTGCTCGGCATCGGCCCGTCGGCCGAGGTTGCGGAAACCGGGACGTCGGAGTTTTCCGAGCTGGTCGCCGCGTGGGTGTCCGAAGAGGCGATCGACACCGGGACGACGGATCAGGAGGAGCTCGAGACCGCGACCCGGCTCTGGCAGGACGGTGACGAGCTGACGGACGACCTCTTGATCGACGTCCTGCTCGCCGGCGAACCGTCGGGCCCGCTCTCCGCAGCGGAGGCAGGACGATGAACGCCGAGATGCGCACCCGCATGTGGGTCAGCCTGTTCGTGCTGGTCGTGTTCCTGGCCGGTCTCGGCGCCGGCATCGTCGCCTCCCCCTGGCTCGCACTCGGCCCGCGCCCCGGATTCGGACCCGACCTCGGCCTCGGCGGTCCCCCGGTGCCCCCGCTGAGCGGGCGCGTGCTGGAGCGGATGGCCTCCCGGCTCGACATGAGCGACGAGCAGATCGAGCGGCTCTCCGCGCTGTTCGACGCGCGCCGCGAACGGTTCCGCTCCATCGACCGCGAGGTGCGCCGCGAGATGCGCGCCCGCTTCGCGGCCGAGCAGGAGACGTTCCGCGCCGCCATCGCCGAGATCCTGACCCCGGCGCAGATGGCGCTCTTCGACGCCGAGATCGGCCGCATGGCCGAGGAACGCCGGCGCCGCTGGGGCGACCGCGACCGCCGCGACCGCGGGCGCCGGCGCCGGTAGAATGACCGGCGCGTGACGTTCACGGACTGGCGGTTCCTCTTCGTTTTCCTGCCGGCTGTCCTCGGCCTCCACTTCCTGGTCGCGCGGCTGACCTCCCGCGGCGCCGCCGGCGGACGCCTGCGCTTCGAGGTCGCCAACTGGATCCTCGTCGCCGGCGGCCTCGCCTTCCTCGCGGCGGGCGCCGGCCGCTTCGCAGCCGTACTCGGCGGCGCGGCCGCCGGGTTGTACGTCCTCGGCCGCGGCATCGCCAGCGCGCACCGGCGCCCGCCGGCAGTCCGACCCGACCGGATCAGCGCCGTTCCGGAGATCTGCTTCTCGCTCGCGATCACCGGCAGCATCGGGCTGTTCGTGTTCTTCCGGGGGCTGAACCCATTCGCGGGCGAAGCCATGCTCGAGGCAGGCGCGTTCGGCATGGCGGCGTTCCCGGCCACCGGCCTGCTCGCGCCGCTCGGCCTGTCGGTCTTCGTCTGCCACGCCGTGTCGTACGCCGCCGACGTCCACCGGGGCGAGGCCGCCGCGCCGCGGAACCCGGTCCATGCGCTGACCTACCTGCTCCTCTTCCCCTTCCTGGTCGCCGGCCCCATCGTCCGTTTCCGCGACGTGAGCGCGCATCTCGCGGCCCGGCAGGTCGGCATGGCGGCGTTCGCCTACGGCGTGCGGCGCTTCACGATCGGGCTCGCGAAGGCGTGGCTCATCGCGGAGACGCTCGCGCCGCCCGCGACGCTGGCGTTCTCGATGTCCGCCGGCGCGCTCGACGCGGCGCACGCCTGGCTGGGCCTCGCCTGCTTCACGCTGCAGATCTACTTCGCGCTGTCCGGCTACGCGGACATGGCCATCGGGCTGGGACGGATGCTGGGATTCCGGCTGCCCGAGCACTTCCAGTGGCCGTACGCGGCGGACAGCCTGCACGGATTCTGGCGGCGCTGGGCCATGACGCTGGTGACCTGGTTCGACGCCTACGTCCGGCTGCCTCTGCGGCCGGATCCCGGCCGCACCGCGGGGCGGGAGACCCAGGCGGTCCTGTCCCTGCTGCTGCTGTTCCTGCTGATCGCGCTCTGGCACGGCCCCGGCTGGCCGCTGCTGCTGTGGGGTGCCTGGCACGGCGCGGCCGTCGCGCTCGAGAGAACGCCGTGGGGGACCGTGCTCGCCCGCCTGCCGGCGCCGGTTCGCCACGGCTACGTGCTGCTCGTGGTGGCCGCCGGCTGGATCCTCTTCCGCGCCGACAGCCCGGCGGACGCCGTCGTCTTCGTCCAGGCGCTGGCCGGGCTCGGGGCCCCGCCGTCGCTGAACAACCCGCTGCCGCTGACCGGCGGCGTGCAGATCGCGCTGGCGGTCGGCGCCGTCGCCGCGGCGCCCCTGCTGCCGGCGGTGAGCCGCTGGAGCGTGACCGTCGACTCCATCGCTACCGCGCTGCAGATGATCGTTACGGCGGCCGCGCTGTTCGTCTGGACGCGCCTGCTCCGCCAGGGACGACGTCGGTAGCGCCACGAGCGCTTCGCGCCGGCGAGACGCCACCGCGATCCGGCGGGATCGCGCTACCAGGGCTTGTCCGGCGTGACCCGCCAGCGGGTCGGCTCGTGGTGCTCCAGGTACTGCCGGCGGGTGATCCAGCCGAAGACCATCGCCTTGGTCAACCACCAGTGGTCCGGCCGCAGGGCGAAGTAGATGTGCGCTACCACGAGACCGACCAGCGAGACGCCCACCAGCCCGTGGAGCACGTACACCCAGCCCCACGCCAACTCGCTGATCAGGTACTGGTTGTGGGCGAAGAACGGCGTGTCTATGCGGAACATCATGAGCATGCCGGTGATGATGACCAGCAGCCCGACGATCGTCAGAATCCAGTGGTAGAGCTGGTTGCCCAGGGGATACTTCGCCGGCTGCGGCGCCTCGGCGATGCGGCCGGTCTCGCGCAGCATCAGCGCCTTGAACTCCGGGACGTCCTTCGGCCCGGCCCAGATCGACCAGAAGTCGAGCCAGACGGTCGTATGAACGATGTGCCAGGCGATGATCACGGTGAAGATCATGCCCGACCAGTAGTGCCAGGGCACCCAGTCGAACCCGATCCCGATGATCGGGAAGAAGGCCGTCACCAGCAGCACGAACATCGTGACGGACATCGACCAGTGGAAGAGCCGCGCCGCAAGCGAATGGCGCAGGATGCGGGCGGGCACGTCGGGGTTGGCCTCCTCGAAGACGTCGGTCTCGGCCGCGGAGCGCTTCCGGCCGGACGAGAGCATCGTGTAGGCCGCGTGGGCCAGCACGAACATGATGACGCAGAAGATCGAGACCCACAGCGGATCCCAGTTGAGGTGCTGCAGGATCGGGCGCTGCCACGGGTCGTGGCCCCAGACGACGAAATCCACGATCGACTCCTCCCGCCTCGCAGCGCCTCTGCCGGCCCCGGCGCGGGACCGGCGGCGCCTCACCGCATCTTGACGACCACGGCCGCGGCGACCGGCTGGTCCGTCCGCGCCAGCTCGGATTCCAGGGTCTGGAACTCCTTGAACGCGACCCACTGCTCGTCGGTCCAGTGCTTGCGATGCGAGCGCGGCTGCGCAGCCAGCTCCGCG
Source organism: Acidobacteriota bacterium (assembly GCA_009861545.1). Taxonomy (NCBI): domain Bacteria; kingdom Pseudomonadati; phylum Acidobacteriota; species Acidobacteriota bacterium. The sequence continues at coordinate 40,864 of VXME01000005.1, forward strand.
CCGTCCGTCCCGGCGTAGAACGGGAGCTCGTCCTGCGGCGAGCGACGCCGCAGGCGGCGAGCGTCGATCGGCACCGCCTCGGTCACCTCGTGCGTCGGCAGGGGCACCGAGACGTACTCCACGCCGCGCTCGTCGCGATAGACCACGCCCACGCCGTCTATTCTACGGGAGCCGCCGGCGGGCGCGGCCGAACCGGCCCCGGCGGGCCGAAACCGGAGGCCGCATGGCGCCCGCGGCGGGCGCGTTCGGCGACGGTTTTCGGGCTACACTATCTAGCCCGACAATCGTCGCCGGCGGCTTCGATTGCCGCCCAACCGGGCCTGACCAGGAGTCTGCGCCGTAGAACGGCGCGGACTCCTAGCTCGGACGAGGGGCGTTCAGTCGCCCCGTTGCGGGGCGTTTCCACTCTGGAGGAACGAGAAGATGAGAAGGAACCGCACATCGGGCCGGCGCACGGCCGGCTCGCTCGGCCTGCTGCTGGCATTCGTTGCCGGCGTGGCCGTGCTGACGCCGGTCACCGCCCAGGAGCCGGAAGAGGCGCGCGGCAACCCCTACGGCGAATGGCGCTTCCAGAGCGGCGACGCCTGGGGCACCCGGTACTCGCCGCTCGACCAGATCGACGCCGAGAACTTCGAGGACCTCGAGGTGGCATGGGTCTGGCGGGGCGACAATTTCGGGCCGCATCCGTTGTACCTGTCGCGCTCGACGCCGAGCTACATCGACGGCATCCTCTACACCGTCGCCGGCTATCGGCGGACCGTCGCGGCCATCGATCCGGCCACCGGCGAGACGCTCTGGACCTACCGCGAGCCGAACACCCGGCGCTGGGAAGAGTCGATGCGCGCGAGCTACGGCAAGGGCGTCGGCTACGCCGAGATCGACGGGCGCGGCGTCATCTACATCATCACGCCGGCCTTCTTCCTGCACGCGCTCGACGCGAAGACCGGCGAGCACCTCGAGGGCTTCGGCAAGCCGGTCCCGATCGACGGCTTCCCCGACACCGGCGTCGTCGACCTGCTGGCGGACCTCGGGCACGAGTACGACCCCTACGAGGGCATCCCGATGGACGTCGGCTACATCACCAACTCGTCGCCGCCGATTGTGGTCAACGGCACGGTGGTGGTGGGCAACTCCCACGAACAGGGCTACGCGCAGTCGCGCATCGAGAACGTGCCGGGCGACATCCTCGCCTACGATGCGAAGACCGGCGAGCACAAGTGGAAGTTCAACGTCATCCCGCAGTCGGAGAGCGAGTTCGGCTTCGACACCTGGCAGAACGACGCCTGGGACTGGACGGGCGACGTCTCCTCGTGGGCGCCGCTGTCGGCCGACATGGAGCGCGGCATCGTCTACATCCCCACCAATTCGCCGACGATCGACTACTACGGCGGGTTCAGGCCGGGGAACAACCTGTTCGGCACCAGTACGATCGCCATCGACGTCGAGACCGGCGATCGGGTCTGGCACTTCCAAACGGTCCACCACCCGATCTGGAACTACGACCTGCCCAACGTGCCGATCCTGGTCGACGTCACCGTCGACGGCCAGGAGGTGCCGATGGCCATCCAGACCACGAAGCAGGGCATGACCTTCGCCTTCAACCGCGAGACCGGCGAGCCGGTCTGGCCGATCGAGGAGCGTGAGGTCCCCGCATCGATAGTGCCCGGCGAGCAGCTCGCGCCGACCCAGCCGTTCCCGACCCGGCCGGCCCCGCTGAACCCGCTCGGCCTGACCGAGGACGACCTCATCGACCTGACGCCGGAGCTGAAGCAGGAAGCGATCGAGATCCTGGGCCGCTTCAATGTCGGCGGCCCCTACATGCCACCGCTGCCGAACAACCACAACGAGCCGCGGCCCTGGATCGCGTGCGGCGCGGGCGGCCTCAACATCACCCACCCGGCCACCCTCGACCCGGAGACCGGCTACCTGTACCAGTCGAACGGGCAGGGCTGCTCGGGCCGGACGGTGCAGCCGGGCACGAACACCGACGCCGAGGTCCACGGCTGCACCTCGGACTCGGGTGAGTGCACGACCACCGGCACGACGATCTCCGACTGGGTACAGGGCGGCGGCGTCGGCTGGGCCGGACCGCAGGGCCTGCCGATGTACAAGCCCCCGTTCAGCAAGATCACGGCGATCGACATGAACACCGGCGAGCACGTCTTCGCCGTGCCGGTGGGCGAGGCGTCCGAGCAGATGCGGCGCCACCCGGCGCTGCAGGGCGTCGACCTCTCGGGCACCGGCACCCCCCGCGGGCGCGCCATCCTGATGACCACCGGCACGCTGCTGCTGGCCACCGAGGGCGCGCAGGGGCCGCCCGTACTCAACGCCCACGACAAGCGGACCGGCGAGAAGCTCGGCAGCGTCGAGCTGCCCGCGACGGGCCAGTACGGCATGATGACCTACATGCACGAGGGACAGCAGTACATCATCGTGCAGGTCGCCCGGGGCGGCACCATGGCGGGCTCGCTCGCCGCGCTGCGGCTGCCCCAATAGGCCGCACGCCGTAAACAAGCCGCGGACAATCAGAGAGCGGGTCGATCCTCCGATCGGCCCGCTCTTTTTCTTGCCGGCCGGACAGTTGCGGCCGATGGCGCGGGGACCGGCGACCTACCTCAAACGACGCCGCCAGCTCGGGAACCACTGGAAGATGACCAGGAAGGTGCGGCGCCTCGAAGCAGGAGCGCCCTGAAACAGGACTATTCCTGGAAGACCGCAACTCGATTCCTGTTTTCCAGAAACTTGGGCCAAGTGACAGCGGCGCGTCAGAGGGGCGCCCGCTCCAGCCCCACGTCCATGATCAGCCGCGCCAGCAGGTAGAGCCGCGGCACGATCGAGTCCAGCTCGACGTACTCCCGGGCGTCCGAGTGCGCGCCGAAGCCGATCAGGCCGAAGCCTTCGATAACCGGGGCGTCGGTCTCCAGCGCCGCGAACGCGGCGTCGGTGCCGCCGCCGGCCGCCTGGTCGGCCACGCCGAGCAGGCGGCCGATCTCCCCGTACACCCGTTGCGCATGCGCTGCGAGGGCGCGTGACGCCCGGGTCACCTCCAGGGGCGGACGGCGTCGCTCGAACGTTACCGAGACGGTCGTGCCGGGAATGAGCCGGTTGCGGATCCGTTCCCGGACCTGCCGCTCGACCTCGTCGTAGGCGGCCACCCGCAGCACCCGGAAGTCGGCCGTGGCGCGCGCCTCGGCCGGAATGACGTTGCGGGTGGCCCCCGCGCTCGCGATGGTCCAGTTGAGCTTGATGCCGGCCGCCTCATCGCTGAGGTCGCGCATCTGCAGCACCTGGTGGGCCAACTCGGTACAGCGCGTTGCTCCCCTGTTCCGGAGCGCTCCCGGCGTGCGACGCGCGTCCCGTCACCTCCAGCAGCACGGCGCCGATCCCGGCCGTGGTCAGCGCCAGCCGGTCGCTCGTCCCGCCTCCCTCGCAGGAGAAGACCGCGTCGTGCTCCGTGCCGAGCCGGGTGATCAGCTCGCGCGATCCGGCCGAGCTGACCTCCTCGTCGGCGTTGATCAGGACGGTGATCAATTCGTAGTCGTCGAATTCCAGGGCGCGCAGCGCGGCCAACGTGTGCAGGATGAGGGCGATGCCGTGCTTGTTGTCGGCGATCCCCAGCCCGTACGCACGGCCGTCCGTGATCCGGAACGGCTGGTCGGCGAGCTGACCCCGCACGTACACCGTGTCCATATGAGCCAGCAGCAGAATGCGGCCGCGGCCCTGCCCGCGGAAGCGACCCACCACGCTCTGGCCGATCTCGGCCGGGGTGTCGACCATCACGTAGGGGTCGTCGTGCGAGACGAGCTCGACGTCGCCGCCGAGGGCCCGCAGCCGGGCGGCGATGACGGCTGCGATCTCCCGGAGGCCTTCCGGGTCGCGGCTGCCGGACTCGATGCCCACGAGCTCGCGCATGGTGTCGATGAGCGGCTCGCGCTCCGCTTCGACCGCGGCCATCACGGCGGGGTCGGGCTGGGCTCTGGCCGCGCAGACGGTGAGCCAGAGACCGCAGAGAACAACGACGAGGGTGGTCAGGCGCATGGCACGGCCATCATACCGCCGCGGACAGCACACCGGCCGGAAGAATGCGCTGGACGTCTGCGCCGTAGAACGGCGTAGACTTCCAGCCAGGCCGGTTGGGCGGCAATCGGAGACCGCAGCGCGACCGCAGCGGTCGCGTTCGGCGACGATTGTCGGGCTGGTGTTCCCGGCGAACCGCGCACGGCGCAAGTCCGCCGTACTCGACGATGCTCGTCATCGCCACCATCGTTCTGCCGCTACTCTCGGTCGGTCTGCACTACGAGTTGCTGGTGCTGGCCTCGCACGTGGTTCGAGCCCTGCCGGGAGCGGGCCGCGCCGACGTAATGCCGGCGGTCGTGCTGGCCCTCGTGGCGCACGTCATCGAGGTGGTGGTCTTCGGGGTGGGGTGGCTCGTCTTGATCCGCGCCGGAGCGGTCGAGCTCTCGATACCCTCGCCGACGCTGGCCGAAGCAATCTACTTCTCGGGCTCGGTGTACACGTCGCTCGGCTTCGGGGACATCGTCCCGGTGGGCAGTGGCCGGTTCCTCGTCGTGCTCGAGGCGGTCACCGGGTTGGTGCTGATCGCGTGGACGGCGTCCTTCACGTTCTACCAGATGCGCGAGAACTGGATGGACGACGGGGATCGGCAAAGCCGAGACTGAGAGACCGGGCGGACTCGGGCGCCCCCCCCCCCCCCCCCCCCCCCAACCCCCGGCCCCCCCCCGCCCGCCCCGCGCCACGATCTCGGCGCGCCCCGAACAGGGAGGGATAGAACAAA
>VXME01000005.1:45668-80363 GCA_009861545.1 Acidobacteriota bacterium
TGTTGTGTGGGTGGCTTTTTTTTTTTCTATCTCAGTGCTTGGTGGCGGGCGGCGCCGCCCCCCCCTCGGCGCGCCCGGGGGGCGGGCGGGCGCCCCCCGCCGCCCGCCCGGCAGAAGCCGGGCCCACCGACGGGCGCCCTCGCTTCTATTGGGCGGCCTGCCCGTACAGCTCGCGCCGGCCGCGATCGAACAGCCTGCGGACGCTGCCGCTGTTCCGGAACTCCCGCAGGATGGCCCCCCGCCGGCTGGTGTTCAGGTCCTGGATCGCAAAGGCGAGCACGGTCGCCATCACCGCTCCCTCTTCGGTGCCGGTGTCCGAGAATCGGCGCCGGAAGTCCTCCAGCGTCGCCCTGAACGCGTTGCCGTGCCACTCCTCGATGCTCCCGTCGAGCTGGATGAACTCGTCGAGGAGGGCGGCGTAGTCGGGACTCGCGGGGCGATGCCAGAACGAGACGTCCGGCCCGAAGTCCTCGATGTACTCGGGCAGGTACAGGTTGGCGCGCGCCGGAACCCGTCGCACGAGGGCCGGGTTGTAACGGCGCACCTGATCGCGCGACAGGCCCGTGCGCTGCATCACCCGCGTGATCGGCGTGCTGCGCGGCACGCGCATGGCGAAGACCTTCGATTGCGGCATGTCGGCCATCAACCGTTCGATGTTCACCGTGTTCCCGAAGATCATCTCGGCGTACAGCGCCGAGCGGAAACCGTAGGTGCGGAAGAGCGTCCGGTAGCGGCGGATCGAGATCTCGCGCAGCTTGCGGGCGAAGTCCGACCCCCGCAGGTACTGCTCGCGCGTGTCCGTTGCGCCGAGCCGCTCGCCGTTGATGACCGTCCGCCCGACGTTGACGCCGCCCGCGTGATGCTCGGACAGCGCCGGAATGAAGCTGTCGTATAGCGTCGCAAGGATGGTCAGGTAGGCGGCGCAGTACGGCACCTGCGTGGTCTGGTTGTAGCCCTCGATCACGTGGGGGGAGCGCCGCTTCAGGTAGTTCCAGTTGCGCGGCAGCCACTGGCAGAGGCCGAGGGCGCGCGCGGACGAGCGGGCGCGGCCGTTGAAGCCGGATTCGATCATCGCCTGCGCCAGGCCGATCTCCGCCGGCACCCCGAAGCGCTCGTAGATGGCCGCCCATTCGCTCAGGAAGTTGCCGTAGCGCGCGGCGTGCGGCGCCACGAAGGTGCCCCGCGTCGCGTTGTGCAGGACCGGCCCCACCTGCCGCTCGAGCGCCTCTTCGACGGCTCGCCGCCGGTCGCTCAGGCGCCGCGGGAGACGGCGGCCGGACAGCGTGTCGGCCAGCGACGGCACGGCCCAGACGCCGGTGCGCCGCCAGTCGCCCCGGGACGGGAAGGTCGCGAGCAGCCGCCCGTCGGTCCGGCTCCCGAAGGCGACGTTGCCGTCCGGCGTCGTGAAGATGTGTTGCCAGAAGGGATAGGACGGCCGGAAGGTCGCCAGGGCGTCGATGTCCGCGGCGAGGCGGGCGCGCGCCCGCTCCCGCAACGCGAGCTCGGCGGCCGACGCGCCCGGCTCGGCGGCGGCCGGCGCGGCCGCCCGGGACGGGGCCGGCTCCGCATCCGCAGGGACGATGGCCCTGACCGGCGGCGCCTGGGCTCGAATGGCCGGGAAATCGGTCTGGACGGTCGAGACGGCCAACACGAGGCCGGCGAGCGTGGCAAAGCCTCTCATGACACCTGCCGTTGATTGAGGATCCATCCGCATCGGTGCACGAAACAGGCTACGAAGCGCAGATTGCGGGCATTATACGGCTTCTTTGCAGATATATCGTCTGATACCCTTGCCTTCATGAGTTTTCGTGCCGTCGCACTCGCCTGCGCGAGCCTCCTCCCGCTGCTCTCCTGCGGTGGCGGACCCGCTGAATTGAGCGAGGCCGTGTCCCTGCTGCACCTCCCGGAGGGCGGCCGACTGCCGCGGGCGGTCGTCGACGACGGGGGAACCGCGCACGTCGTCTACTTCCAGGGAGAGCCGCGCGCCGGAGATCTGCTGTACGTCAGCCGCGCGCCGGGCGCCGCCGCCTGGTCCGAACCGCGCTACGTCAACTCCGAGCCGGGCACCGTCGTCGGCATCGGTCCGATCGACGGCGGCCAGATCGCGCTCGGCAAGGACGACCGCCTGCACGTGACCTGGTTCAAGCTCGGCCGCACCGAGTTCCTCTACACGCGGACCGACGAGGCCGGGACCGGATTCGAGCCGCAGTTCGCCATCGCCGCCGGCGAAGGGGTCGAAGCGGGACCGTCCATCGCCGCCGACCGGGCCGGCAACGTCTACGTGTTCTGGCACACCGGAGCGCCGCCCGACGCCGAGCGCTCCGTCTTCCTGACCGCCTCGCGCGACGACGGACAGACCTTCTCGGCCGCGCGCCCCGTGAGCGGGGAGACCGAGGGCGCCTGCGATTGTTGCGCCCTGCACGCGATGACGGACGAGGCGGGCGCGTTGTACGTGTCCTACCGCGGCGCCGGCGAGAACATCCGCCGGGGCCAGCGCCTGTTGACGTCGCTCGACCGCGGCGAAACCTTCAAGGACGAGCTGATCGACCTGTGGCGGATCAACGCCTGCCCCATCTCCACGACCAGCCTCACGCGCGGGCCGGACGGCATGTCCGTGTCGTGGGAGACGGCGGGACAGGTGCACGTCAGCGCCGTCGACGCCCTGCAACAGGCGGCGTCACCCGCCGGCGAGGCGGCCGCGCGGCGCAAGAATCCGGCCGTCGCCGTCAACCACCGCGGCGAGACGCTGCTCGGCTGGGGCGACGGGTTCGGCTGGCAGTCGGGGGGGACGTTCCACTGGCAGCGTTTCGATGCCGACGGGCAGCCGCTGGGCGAGCAGGGAACCGGACCGGAGATTCCCGACGGCAGCTTTCCCGCGGTCGTCGCCCAGCCGGACGGGACCTTCCTGGTGACGTTCTAGATCCGGATCCGGCCGATCCGCGAGACGGGGCCCGGGAGCGAGAAGACGGGCCGGACAAGAGAAAGGCCCCGCACCGCCGAGCGCGGCACGGGGCCCAGAGCACTTCGCCGAGGGTCGCGCTAGTTCGAACCCTTCGAGTACCGGGTGAGCCCGCCGCCGGCGAACGGCCGCGACGCCGGCCCCTCGGCCACGAACACGGTGCCGTCCTCGTCGACGGCGACACCCTCGCCGGCGAGGCCCTGCAAGGTGCGGCCCTCCTCGGGAACGTGCGGCGGAATGAAGGCGGTCACCCGGTCCTCACCCGCGGGACCGATGCGCACGCCATTCTTCCAGCCGTAGTGGTTGCCCTCCTGCGATTCGGAGTCGATCGCGTAGAGCGTGTCGTCGGCCGTGATGTACAGCCCGCTGATGCGGCTGAACTGCGTATAGATGTCCAGAAGCTCGCCTTCCTGATCGAAGATCTGGATGCGGTGGTTGCCGCGATCCGCCACGAACAGCCGACCCTGCGAGTCGAACTCGATGGCGTGCGGGGTGCGGAACTGACCCGGCCGGAAGCCGATCTCGCCCCACTGCTTGATGAAGTTGCCGTCCTTGTCGTACTTCAGGATGCGCCCGGTGCGTCCGGCGGGCGGGTCCGGGTTCTGGCCGCTGTGGCCGTCGGAGACGAAGATGTCGCCGGTCGGGCCCCAGGTGATGACGTCGCACGGCTCGTTCAGATGCACGCCCTCGGGGTCGTCGCCCGGCTGCCCGGCGACGCCGAGCCTCATGAGCTCTTCGCCCTCCGGGGTGAACTTGATGACCTGGTGGCCGATCTCGCCGTTGCCCTGCGAGTCGGTGACCCAGACGTTGCCGTCGTCGTCGACGTGGATCCCGTGCGGCAGCACGAAGAGCCCCGCGCCGAACTCGGCCATCAGGTCGCCGGTGTGCCGGTTGTACTTCAGAATCGGATTCACCGTCGGGTTGGCCGCGCAGCCCCCGGCGAGCGCGAAGCCGCCGCAACGGTCGTAGACCCAGACGTGCCCGTCGGTCGGGTCGATGTCGACGCCGGCGGTCGAGCCCCACGTTCGCCCGTCGGGCAGCTTGGCCCAGTGCAGCTCGACCACGGGGTTCGGGTTCGGAAGCACCCGCTGCACCAGGTCGGCCTCTCCCTCCTGGGCCGCTGCCCCGCCGGCGCCGAGCACCGCGAGCGACAAGACGAGCAGGGCCACGCCTGCGGCTCTCGAGACGATCCGTCGATTCTCCTTCATTTTCCCTCCCTCTGTTGAAACCGGGCATATATCCTAGCCGATCCCTGGACGTGGAAAGGCGGCAAGAGCGCGGCGAGCCCACGCCGCAGACGGCGTCGGCGAACTGCGCCGCCAGGACGGGGCGGTTTCCCGGCGAGGTCCGGTCGGGCGAAAGCGAAGGCGGTAGCGCGACCTCGCGATCGCGTTCGGCGAAGATTTCCGGGCTACGATGGACAAACGTCTAGACTGAGGTAATCCATGGACAGATCCAGCCCTCCCCGGTCCTGTACGGCCGTCTGCGCCCTGCTCGCGTCGCTCCTGGCGGCCGCCTGGATCCCGGCTGTCGCCTGGGGCCAGTCGGCGTCGCCGCGCACCCCCTGGGGCGCCCCGGACCTGAACGGCATCTGGAGCCACGGGACGGCGACGCCGCTCGAACGCCCCGAGGAGCAGGGCGACCGGGGGCTGCTGACCGAGGCCGAGATCGCCGAGGTAAACGCCGCCCAGCGATCGACCGAGGGCGTCGGGGCGCGCCGGGTCGTCTGGTGGGAGCGGAGCCTCTCGGACGGGCGCACCTCCATGATCGTCGATCCGCCGGACGGCCGCATCCCCTACTCCGCGGCGGGCCTGGAGCGCGTCCGGGCCCGTCCGGGGCAGACGACCGAGGGTCCCGAGGGCCGCAGCCCCCAGGAGCGCTGCATCTCCTACGGCATCCCGCGCCTGGGCGGCCCCTACAGCCAGAACATCCACATCGCGCAGACGCCGGATCACGTGCTCCTGCTCTTCGAGATGGTCCACGAATTCCGGATCATCCCGCTCGACGGCCGGCCGCACCTGCCGGGGCACATGCGGCAGTGGCTGGGCGACTCGCGAGGGCACTGGGAAGGCGACACGCTGGTCGTCGAGACCACCAACTTCAGCCCCGCGCAGTGGTTCCGCGGGCTGTCGCAGGGCGGCATGCGCCTGGTCGAGCGCTTCACCCGCGTCGACGAGGACACGGTGCGCTACGCGGTGACGTTCGAGGATCCCGACCTCTGGACGCAGCCCTGGACGGCCACCATCCTGATGCCGCCCACCGAGGGCGACATGTTCGAGTTCGCCTGCCACGAGGGCAACACCGGCATGACCGCCACGCTCGAGATCGGCCGGCTCGAGGACGCCGCGGCGGACGGGGCGCGTTAGGAACCGGCGATGCAACCCCGCGTGGCGCCGAGACGCCCGGATCGTGCGGCGATTCGGAGACGCTGCCTGCTTCGTGCGGCCCGGTCCGCCCACCGCCGGCGCCCCGCGTGGTGGGTGCTGCCACTGCTGTTGTCGGCGTCCGGCATCACCGCGCCCGTCGCCGCCGCCGCGCCCCCGGGCGGCCTGCAGCTTCCGCCGACGCAGATCTTCGGACCGCCCCCGCCGGCCCCGCCCGAGGTGATTGCCCGCGACGCCACCGGCGTCACCATCCGGGCCACGCGGATCGACGAGCCGATGAACATCGACGGCGTCCTGAGCGAAGCGGCCTACGAACTCGTCCGGCCGATGTCGGACTTCATCCAGAACGACCCGGCCGAGGGCGAGCCGGCCACCGAGCGTACGGAGGTCTGGCTGCTCTTCGACGACGACAACGTCTACGTCGTCGCCCGCTGCTGGGAAACGCGGCCGGACCGGATCATCGCCAGCGAGATGCGCCGCGACAACATCCGCATCGTGCGCGACGACAACTTCGCCTGGTCGCTGGACACCTTCTACGACCGCCGAAACGTGGTCCTCTTCGAGGTGTCGGCGGTGGGCGGCCGGCTCGACGCGCAGCTCACCAACGAGTCGCAGCCGAACCTCGACTGGAACCCCGTGTACGACGTCTCGGTGGGCCGCATCGACGGCGGCTGGGTGATGGAAGCGGCGCTTCCCTTCAAGTCGCTCCGCTACCGCGGGGAGGGTCCCCAGATCTGGGGCTTCCAGGCCCGCCGGGTCAACCGCTGGAAGAACGAGTCGTCGTACCTGACGCCGCTGTCGGCGGCGCAGGGGCTCCGCGGCCACTTCCGCGCGTCGCTGGCCGCGACGCTGGTCGGGATAGAAGCCCCGCCCGCGTCGCGGCTGTTCGAGGTCAAGCCGTACGGCATCGGCGACCTGACGACCAGCCCCGTCGCGTCGCCCCCGATCGCGAACGAGATCGGTTGGGACGGCGGGGTCGACATCAAGTACGGCGTGACCCAGGGGCTGACCGCCGATTTCACCGCCAACCCCGACTTCGCGCAGGTGGAGGCCGACGAGCAGCAGATCAACCTGACCCGCTTCAACCTGTTCTTCCCCGAGAAGCGCGAGTTCTTTCTGGAGAACCAGGGGACGTTTCGCTTCGGCGGCGCGGCGACCAGCGGACGCCTGGCGGGAGCGACGGACACGCCCGTCCTCTTCTACAGCCGCCGCATCGGCCTGAGCGGCGGCTCGGTGGCGCAGGAAGTGCCGCTGCGGGCCGGCGGGCGGCTCACCGGGCGGGTCGGTGCGTTCACCCTGGGCGCCCTCAACATCCAGTCCGGCGACGCCGAGGCGGCGGGCGCGCGGGCCACCAACTTCAGCGTGCTGCGGGCCCGGCGCGACGTGCTGCGGCGCAGCAGCATCGGCGCCATGTACACCAACCGATCGGTCGCCCTCGACGGCGTGGGCGGCAACGAGGCCTACGGCGTCGACGCCATCTTCGGCTTCTACGACGACCTGAACATCAATACCCACTGGGCGCGCACCCGCACCGACGGGCGGACCGGCAACGACGCCAGCTACCGCGCGCACCTGGAGTACCTGGGGGACCGCTACGGGGTGCAGCTCGAGCACCTGCTGGTGGGCGACGACTTCAACCCGGAGATCGGCTTCGTGCGGCGCCGCGACATGCGCCGCAGCTTCGGCGAGTTCCGCTTCAGCCCACGCCCGCAGTCGATCGACTGGGCACGCCGGTTCCTGTGGACCGGCTCGTTCGCCTACGTCGAGAACCTGGCCGGCCAGGTGGAGACGCGCGAGACGCTGGCCTCGTTCGGCATCGAGCTCGAGAACAGCGATCAGCTCCTGTTGAGCGGCATGCGCTCGTACGAGTTCCTGCCCCGGCCGTTCCCCATCTCTCGCGACGTCACCCTGCCGGTCCGCGGCTACGACTTCGCCAACCTCGGCGTCGGCTACAACTTCGGACAGCAACGCCGCTGGTCCGGCAACGTCCTGGCCGAGCACGGCACCTTCTACAGCGGCCACAAGACGGCGCTGACCGTCACCCGCGGCCGGGCCAGCCTCACCGACCAGTTCTCGGTCGAGCCGCTCTATTCGGTCAACTGGATCGATCTCGCCGAGGGAGCGTTCACGACCAACCTGCTCGGCGCGCGGGTCACCTACACGATGACGCCGCTGATGTTCACCAGTGCGCTCGTGCAGTACAACTCCAGCCGCAACGCCATGTCGGCCAACATCCGCTTCCGCTGGGAGTACCAGCCGGGCAGCGAGCTGTTCATCGTGTTCAACGAGGAGCGCGACACCGGGCTGCACCGCTCCTACCTGGGGCCCACGAACCGGGCGTTCATCATCAAGTTCAACCGCCTGTTCCGGTTCTGACGCGGACACGGGCCGGGCATCCTGCCCCTGCTGCGATTCGAAACGCTGCAGTACGGATTTCGCGGTAGGATCGGGCCGAATTACCGCGCTCTTCGAAGAGGGAGTATCGAGATGACCAGTCATCGCTGCATCATCGCGCTCGCCGCCCTGCTGGCGGTCGTCCTGGCCGCGCCGGTCCCCGCCATCGCCCAGTCGGACGCCCCCGGCATGCCGATGCGGACCCCGGACGGGCAGCCGGACATCTCCGGCATCTTCACGTTCCGCACGCTGACGCCGCTGGAGCGGCCCGCGGCGCTGGCCGGCAGGGAGACGCTCGGCGCGGAGGAGGCGGCCGCCTTCGAGGCATCGGAGCGGGTGCGCCTCAACCGCGATCTGTTCGACCCCATCACGGGCGCGCCGAGCGCCGGCTACCAGCCGCGCGCCGAGGGCGGGGTGCTCTCGTACAACGAGTTCTGGTACGAGCGGGGCATCGAGCTGACGAGCGACAAGCGGACCTCGCTGGTCGTCGATCCGCCGAGCGGCCGGATCCCCTACACCGACGAGTACCGCGAGGCCCGCGCGATCAACCGCCTCAACATGCGCAACGGCTTCGCCGACCACTACACCGACCGCACGCTCGGCGACCGCTGCCTGATGGGCTCGAACTCGGGGCCGCCGATGCGGCCGGGCGCCTACAACAACAACGTCCACATCTTCCAGGCGCCGGGCTACGTGGCGCTGCTCAACGAGCACATCCACAACGTGCGCATCATCCCGATCGACCAGCCGCATGGCGACATCCGGCAGTGGGTGGGCGACTCGCGCGGCCGCTGGGAAGGCGACACGCTGGTCGTCGAGACGACGAATTTCGCGCGCTCGACCAACTTCGCCGGGTCCTCCCGCGACACCTACCTGGTCGAGCGGTTCACGCGCCTCGACCCCGACACGGTGATGTACGAGTTCACTTTCGAAGATCCGAACAACCTGACGCGGCCGTTCAGCGCCGCCATCCCGTTCCGGCGCACGGACGGCGTGCTCTACGAGTACGCCTGCCACGAGGGCAACTACGGCCTGACCGGCATCCTCGGCGGCGCGCGGCGCAAGAACACGCAGAAGGTGACGTCGCTCCCGTAGCGGTCGTTCTGCCCGCGATTGTCGAGACGGCCGGAGCCTCGAGTTCCCGGCCGTTTCCGTCTTCACCACACGGCCCCGACGCTGTACTCGTCGAGTGGATCGGCGTCCCGCTGACAATTGGTCCGCCGGACGATCCGCAGGTGTGGACCCACACCGCCAGCAACCTGATCTCGATCCTCCTCATCCTGGCCGTGACCACGTTCTACTCGACCACCGGGGGACTGCGCAGCGTGGTCGCCACCGATGTCCTGCAGCTGGCCGTCATGCTGGCAGGCACGGCGGCGTTCGCAGCGGTAGTGGTAGCCGAAATCGGCGGCCTCGGTGCCGTTGCCGAGCGGCTCCAGGACCTGTTCGGCGGCGGCGGACCCGGAGGAATCCGGCCGGAGCAAATACTGGCTTTCACCCTGGGCGTGACGAACGTCAACTACGATATGAGGGATCCGATCGCCGGGTCGCGGAACCCGCGATGACCGCACCCTACGCGCACGACGAGCTCGAAGCGATGCTCACGGACCTGACGACCGACCTGGTCGAACGGAAGGCGAGTTGCGGGACAACGGTCAGGGCGAGCCGGAGTTCCGCGTCGAACCGACGCGGGTACGCTGCACGGTGAGGGCGCATACCGATTGACGAGGCGGAGGCTCCAACGGTGACCGCACCGTATAGGCAGGACGAACTCACGGCCCTGATGCGGGAGATCGAATCGGACCGTGTCGAGCGCAAGCGCTCGGCCGCCGACCGTAGCGGCATCCGTCGCAACCTCTGCGCCTTTGCGAACGATCTCCCTGGCCGCGGGACGCCCGGCATCATCTTTATCGGTGTGGAGGACGACGGCCGTTGCGCGGGGCTGCCAATTGACGACAAGCTCCTGCGCGACCTCGCCGGCATGAAGGACGACGGGAACATCCTGCCGTTGCCGTCGATCATCGTCGAGCCGCGGCGAATCGACGGGTGCGACGTGGCGGTCGTCACCGTTCAGCCTTCACGGGACACCCCCGTGCGCTATATGGGTCGGGTGTGGATCAAGGTGGGCCCGACGGTGCGCGAAGCCAGTCCGGAGGAGGAGCAGCGGCTCGCCGAACGCCGCCGCGGACGGGACCAGCCGTTCGACCTGCGCCGGGGAGCCGCCGACAATATCGACGATCTGGACCTCGATTTCCTGCGCGCCCATTACTTGCCGAGCGCCATCGCACCCGAGGTGCTGGCGCAGAATCGGCGGTCTTTCGATCGGCAGCTCGATTCTTTGCGGCTGCTGGCCGGCGATCGTCCGACGTGGGGCGCTCTGCTGGCGTTCGGCCGCGACCCGCAACGCTGGGTTCCCGGCGCCTGGGTGCAGTTCCTCCGCATCGACGGACCGGCGATCACCGATCCGATCCGCGATCAGAAGGACCTCACCGGGAGACTCGACGACGTGCTGCGACGACTCGACGAGCTGTTCAGGCTCAACGTCAGCGTGCGCACGGAGGTGGCCGGCAGACCGCGGGAAGCGCAGCAGCCGGACTATCCGGTCGCCGCCCTGCAGCAGCTCGGGTGGAACGCCGTGATGCACCGCAGCTACGAGGAAACGCACGCGCCGACCCGGGTCTACTGGTACGCCGATCGTATCGAAATCACGAGTCCCGGCGGGTTGTATGGCCGCGTGACGTCCGAGAACTTCGGCAAGGGTGCGACCGACTATCGCAATCCCCTCGTGGCGGAGACGATGCACCACCTCGGTTTCGGCCAGCGCTTCGGCCTCGGGGTGCCGCTGGCGAACGCTGCACTGCAAGACAACGGAAATCCGGCGCCGGCGTTCGACTTCGAGCCGACGCAGGTCTCGGTCACCTTGAGGCCGGCCGGATGAAGACCGTCGCCTTCTTCAACAACAAGGGCGGTGTCGGCAAGACGTCGCTCGTGTATCACCTGGCCTGGCTGTTCGCCGACCTCGGTGTGAACGTCGTGGCCGCGGATCTCGATCCGCAGGCAAACCTGACGAGCATGTTCCTCGACGACAGCCGATTGGAAGCCCTGTGGACCGAAGGCGACGGGAGAAGGACAGTGTACGGAGCGATACAGCCGCTGCTCGAAGGCAGCGGGGACGTGACGGCGCCCCACGTGGAACATCCGACCCCCGGGCTGGGGCTGGTGATCGGCGACCTCGCGTTGTCGGCCGCGGAAGACGAGCTCTCCAGCCAATGGCCGGACTGCCTGGACCGAAAGCCGCGCGCGTTCCGGGTGCTGTCGGCTCTGTGGCGCGTGCTGCGGATGGCCGCGGAGCAGACCGCGGCCGATCTGGTTCTGGTGGACGTCGGCCCGAACCTCGGCGCGTTCAACCGCGCCGCGCTGGTCGCCGCGGACGACGTCGTGGTTCCGTTGGCGTCGGATCTCTACTCGCTGCAGGGCCTGCGCAACCTCGGCCCGACGCTGCGGCGGTGGCGAGACGAGTGGACCGAACGGCGGGAGCGCAATCCGGTGGCCGCTCTGGATGTGCCCGCGGGGACGATGCGCCCGATCGGATACGTCGTCATGCAACACGCCGTGCGTCTCGATCGGCCCGTGAAGGCGTACGCGCGCTGGATGGCGCGCATTCCGGGCGTGTACGCGGAATCCGTCATGGGTGAATTCGACCAGCCCGATCGCACCATCGACGCCGATCCCAATTGTCTCGCCACACTGAAGCACTTCCGCAGCCTGATGCCCCTGGCCCAGGAGGCGCGCAAGCCGATGTTCAAGCTGAAACCGGCCGACGGCGCCATCGGCGGCCACGCCAACGCCGTCGCGGATTGCCGGGCCGATTTCCTCTTCCTCGCTTGCGCGGTCGCGGAGCGCACGGGAATCTCGCTCGGGAAACGCGCCGCCGCACCGCGCCGCGGACAGACCGGGATCGGGAAAGCCGATTCCGCCTGATTCCAGGAGCTTGCGCCGCAGAACGCAGCGACGCGGAGTTCCGAGACGCAAGCTCATGGTGAGGATGGGACGGGCCGAACTCCGAGCCTGCGAGGCGTTTCGGGGAGCGAGAACCCCACATCTCGAGCGCGTCGGGAATGCATGGCCGTGGCGGGCGCGGCACCGCGTCGCGTATAGGATCCCCGGCATGGAAGTGCGGGCGGTCAGGAAGCTGGTCTCGGCGGCCTCGCGTATCGTCGGCTTCACCGGCGCCGGCATCTCCACCGAGTCGGGCGTGCCCGACTTCCGGAGCCCGAACGGGGTGTGGGCCCAGAACCGGATCGTCGACTTCCAGGAGTTCGTGTCCAGCGAGGCGGGGCGCATCGAATACTGGCGGCAGAAGGCCCTCGCCTGGCCCGCGATGCGCGACGCGCAGCCGAACGCCGGGCACTATGCCTTCGTCGAGCTCCACGAGCAGGGCCGGCTCGACGCGCTGATCACGCAGAACATCGAGCGCCTCCACCAGCGATCGGGCCTGCCCGCCGACAAGGTGCTGGAGCTGCACGGCACGACGACCGAGGCGGTCTGCCTCGCCTGCGGCGACCGGATCACGTCGGACGAGGCGTGCCGGCGCATCGAGGAGGGCGAGAAGGCGCCGCGCTGCCGAAAATGCGGCGGGTTTCTCAAGCCGGCCACGATCTCGTTCGGGCAGGCGATGCCGCGCGACGTCATGGTGCGGGCCCAGGTCGCGGCCGAGACGTGCGACCTGATGATCGCGGTCGGCTCCTCGCTGGTCGTCGAGCCGGCCGCGTCACTCCCGCGGGTGGCCCGACAGGCGGGCGCGCGGCTGATTATCGTCAACCGCGACCCGACCCCGCTCGACGGCATCGCGGACGCGGTGGTGCACGGCGAGATAGGCACCGTGCTGCCCGAGCTGGTGCGCCGGGAAGGGTGACCCGCCGGCCGCGCCGCGCCGCGGACCTACTGCCGGAAACCGCCGATGCCCGAGCTCCCGGAAGTCGAGACGGTGCGGCGCACGCTGGCTCCCGTCGTCGAAGGGCGGGCCATCGCGCTGGCATCTTTCGCCTGGCCGCGCACTTGCGTCGGCGACCCGCGCGTGACTGCGGCGCGTCTGACCGGCCAGCGCATCGAGCGGCTCGAGCGCTACGGGAAGTACCTCCTGCTTCACTTGCGCAGGCAGAGCCAGGCGTCGATGCTGGTGATTCACCTGCGGATGACCGGCAACCTGCTCGTGAACGGTGCGGCGGACGAGTACACCCGGGCGAGCATGACCCTGGACGACGGCACCGCGGTCGTCTTCCGGGACACGCGCAAGTTCGGGCGCTGGGAGTGGTCCAAGCGACTGCCGGCGCGCCTGTCCGCGCTGGGTCCGGAACCGCTCGAGATCGGACGTGACGAGTTCGCGGTTCGGCTGCGGTCGCGCAAGGCGCGGCTCAAGGCGCTGCTGCTCGACCAGGAGTTCCTGCGCGGCCTGGGCAACATCTACGCCGACGAAGCGCTGTTCCGGGCCCGCCTACACCCGCTCCGCAGCGCGCACAACCTCGGGCCGCGCAAGGCTCGGGACCTGCACGGGGCGATACAGGCCGTGCTGCGCGACGCCATCGACGCCGGCGGCACCAGCATCCGCGACTACCGCGACAGCCGCGGCGCGCAGGGCGGCTTCCAGAAGCAGATCCGGATCTACGGCAGGGACGGCGAGCCGTGCATCAGTTGCGGGACGCGCGTGCGCCGGATCCTCGTTGCACAACGGAGCACGCACTTCTGTCCGCGATGCCAGCGGCGGTGACGGTGATCGCGAGAGAGACGGATTACGTGACCCGGGCTATTTCCGATACGCGGGTTGGATGCCGGAAAGGGTCCGGAAGGTCCGTTCGGTCGCGCCAGACAAGTCATCCACTATGCTGACCGTGATGCGGTGGACGTTGACCGGAAACGGAGACGCCGGGCCATGACCGGCTACGGAGATCTGGCACGGCGCATCCGTCTGGGTGAGGACTCGGTGCTCGAACTCAAGCAGGTGACGGTGTCGGGGTCGCGGGTGACCGCGCCGCGCCGGAACGACGTCGCCGACGAGCTGGGAGCGTTCGCCAACGGGCGAGGCGGCGAGCTGGTGCTCGGCGTGGACGACGCGACGCGACGGGTCACCGGAATCCCGCTCGACGCCCTGGACGTCGTGGAGACCTGGGTCCGCGAGATCTGCAATGACACGCTGAAGCCACCTCTGGACGCCACGATCCGCAAGGTGGAGCTGCCCACACCGGCCGGCGACCTGGCGCCCGTCCTCCTGGTCGCGGTCGAGCGCAGCCTCTTCGTGCACAAGAGCCCCGGCGGCTATTTCCGCAGACTCGGCAGCTCGAAACGAGAGCTGGCCCCGGATCTGTTGGCACGCTTGTTCCAGGAACGCAGCCAGAGCCGGATGATCCGGTTCGACGAATCCGCCGTCCCGGGCACCGTGCCGGGGGACCTGGACTATGCGCTGACACGCCGGTTCCTGCGGGACGACGGGGTGGAGGAGGACGCCTCCGAGACCACGGCGCGCAAGCTGCGTCTCATTGCACACGCCGACGGCACGCCGAGACTAACGCTCGCCGGGGTCCTGCTCTGCACGCGCGAGCCGCAGCGCTGGCTGCCTCACGCATACGTACAGGCGGTCAGCTACGCCAGCGAACGTACCGACGTCGAGTACCAGACGGACGCGCGCGACATCGGCGGTCCGCTCGACGAGCAGGTCGCCGAGGCCCTGCACTTCGTGCGAAGGAACATGTTGGTGCGGGCCACGAAGGCGACTGCCCGAACGGAACACCCGCAGTTCAGCGACCGGGCGGTCTTCGAGGCGCTCGTCAATGCCGTGGCGCATCGCGACTATTCGATCGCGGGCGCGAGGATACGCCTGCACCTGTTCGGGGACCGCCTGGAGCTCTACGTCCCCGGGGCGTTGGCGAATTCACTGACGCTCGACAGCCTGCACTTGCGCCAGGCGAGCCGCAACGAGTTGATCGTTTCGCTGCTGGCCCGCTGTCCGGCGCCCACGGGTGTCGGCCGGATGCACATGATGGACCGGCGGGGTGACGGGGTACCGATTATCCGCAAGGAAAGCCGGGAGCTGTCAGGACGCCTGCCGGAGTACACCCTGATCGATGAGAGCGAGCTCCGTCTCGTCGTTCGGGCGGCGACTGCAGACGGGTGAACCGTCTCTCGAACACAGCGACGATGCCGAGCACGAAGCGTCTCGTCTGCCTCGCGAACTCCCGCACGCTCCGCGGTCGATGCGTTGCCGGGCGTGAGTGGAACGGCACGGAAGCCGGCGGCTGGATTCGGCCCGTCAGCGCCCGCGACGGCGGGGAGGTATCGGAGTACGAGCGCCAGTACGCGGACGGCAGCGATCCGCGGGTTCTCGACGTGATCGACGTTCCGGTTCTGGAATCACGGCCGAAGGATTATCAGACGGAGAACTGGCTGCTCGATCCGAAGTGCTACTGGGGGAAAGCGGGCCGCCTGTCGACGTCCGACCTGGCTGTGTTGACGGATCCCGTCGCTCCGCTGTGGATCGACGGCCACAGCACCTACAACGGCCTGAACGACAAGGTCCCGCTGACAGTGGCCGGCGCGGTCGCCGGTTCCCTGCGGCTGCTCCGCGTCGACCGGTTGCGGCTCATCGTGTCCCGCCCCGGCGAGGCCTTCGGCAACGACAAGCGGCGCGTGCAGGGCCGGTTCCGGCACGCAGGCCGCGAGTACGCGCTGTGGGTCACCGATCCCGGCTGGGAACGAACCTATCTGGCGAAACTGAACGGCACGTACGACATCGGCGAGTGTTACCTGACAGTCAGCCTGGGCGAACCGTACGGGGACGCGTGCTACAAGCTGATCGCCGCCATCATTCCCGCAACCTGAAGCAGGCAAATGCCAGCGACCGGCGGTACCGTGCTGACGATAGGGCACTCCACGCATCCCGTGGAGGCGTTCATCGACCTGCTGCAGCGTCATGAGGTTACCGCAGTAGCAGATGTTCGCGCCGCACCCTACAGCCGCTTCAATCCGCAGTTCAACCGCGAAGCGTTGTCGGGCAGTCTCGTCGCGCGCGGAATCGCGTACGTCTTCCTGGGATCGGAATTGGGTGGTCGCTCGAATGATCCGGCCTGCTACGACAACGGGCGCATCAGCTACATGCGACTCGGCGCGACCTCCTCCTTCCAAGACGGGCTCGACCGCGTTGCCAAAGGCATGAGCAGGCACCGCATCGCGCTCATGTGCGCCGAGAAAGAACCGCTCGAGTGCCACCGCGGCCTGCTCGTAGCTCCAGCCCTCCAGGCACGGGGCGTTTCAGTTGCCCATATCGGGCCCGACGGCCGGCTGGAGCTCCATGCCGACGCCATGTTCCGACTGCTGGCCATGCACGGGATGGAGGACACCAGCGAGGACCACCGGTTGTTCCGGCGCTCCCGGGCAGAGCGGATCGAAGACGCACTCACGCAGCAGGCCCATCGATTCGCGCACCGGAAAGAGACACTGGCTGACGATTCCGCGTCGCAAGATAGACGCAACGGTGAGTTGCAGACATGAGGATTTTCACCATCGGCTTTACGAAGAAGTCCGCGAACCGGTTCTTCGAACTCTTGCGGACATCGGGCGCACGTCGCGTCGTCGACGTGCGGCTCAACAACGTGTCGCAGCTTGCCGGCTTCGCCAAGCGAGATGATCTGGCCTACTTTCTCGCCGAAATCTGTGGCATGGACTACGTGCACCTGCCGGTGCTGGCGCCCACGAAGCAGATACTGGACGACTTCAAGAAGAAAGGTGGCGACTGGAGTACCTATGAATCACGCTTCCTGGACCTGATGCGCGTTCGACGCGTCGAGCAGACGGTCGCCAGGGAAACCATCGCCGACGGCTGCCTGCTCTGCAGCGAGGACACGCCCGAGCATTGCCATCGCCGGCTCGTCGCGGAGTACCTGAATCGGCACTGGGGCGGACTGCAGGTCACTCATCTCGGATAGGGGACCAACCGGCGGTGCGCGCAACGGTGGCGCGAGAGATTGCTCACGCGAGCACCCCTGTCGGTCTCGGCTTCAGACTGCCCTGTCACGCCAAGGCGACTTGCCGAATCCGTTCCTCCAGACATTTGCGTACCGCCTCGCGGTCCAGGCCGCGTTGGCGAAGGGTTCGAACCGCCAGCTCCCTTGGCAGACACGCCGAGAACTTCAGCGAATCGACAGCTTCATCGGTGATAGGGAGGGCTTCCTCCGTCGTCTCCACCTCTATTGCATCGAGTCGTCTCCTCAATTCTTCGATGCCGACGCCATCCAGCAGCCGAATCGAGAGATTGTCGCGGGACGCTGGCAGGGGGAGCGTTCCAATCAACGCTCCGAGCGTGATGTTCGCGCGAAGGCCCGCGAACGTCCACCAACGGCTGGCGCCCGTGGCGTCACGAACGATGGCGGTGCCGGCGGCGTCGACCCAGGAAAAGCTCTCACGGATCTCGTCCAGCTTCGTCCGAGCGCGCCTGCTGAGTCGGACTCCGTGGGTTCCTTCGTCGAGAACCCGCCGAATCGCCCTGCAGAGATCGAAGCCGAGAGGGATTCCCGGTCCGATCCAGCGTGAACGCCCCTTCCCCGTGGTTGCCTTCACGTAGGCGACGCGCCGGTCCCACTCCACATGCGTCACCTCCCAGCTCCTGCCAGCCAGCAGGAGCACGACCGGACCGTCGCGGCGGACCAGAAACGAGAGCGGATGCACGAGACCGAGCTCCGTCCGTCCGTGCCGCACGGAGAAGAGCGGCTCGCTGGTGAACACCGACATGAGATCCATGAAATGCCGGCGGCCGAAGGCGCGCTCTCCCTCGACACCCATCGACAGCATCCCGCCGTCCTCGTACAGCATCCCACGCGTCAGCATGAACTCGATGATGTCATCGAGGTGCTGCTGCGCCACCGCCCGGAACGCGGGCATCCGATTCAGCCAATCGCGCCACGTTCGGCGCCCGATACGTCCTTCCTGCAAGGCCAGGGCCAGGAGCTGTTGCGCGAAGATGTGAAACGGCTCCGGCGGCGGTACGACAGGTTCGACATAGCCTTCGAGCCAGAGTCGCAGCAGACCGGACGCTCTCAGGAATCCGTCGTCCGACGTTGCCAGGAAGAGACAGTTCCGGACCGTGCCGGGTCGGCGCCCGGTACGGCCCAGCCGCTGCAGGAAGGACGCAACGGTCGCCGGCGCGTCGATCTGGATCACGCGGTCGAGGTCGCCGACGTCGATTCCCAGCTCCAGCGTACTCGTGGCGACTATGACGCAGTCGCGGCTCTGAGAGAACGCCTCCTCGGAACGCCGGCGCTCGTCCAGGCCGAGGGAGCTGTGGGAGACGAACGTCTCGGTCCCGGACTGCCGCAGGTCGGCGGCCAGGGCTTCGACGCGGGCGCGGCTGTCGCAGAACACGAGCCGCTTTTCGCCCCGGTGCAGCGCGGAGATCACCTTCCCGGCGTTTCGGATACCGCCCGCGTAGTCCAGTTGCACGGTCGCAGGCTTCGCCGCGTCGCCGCGCGGGGCGACAACCTGCCGTGGCCGGGACGAAGCGGGCGCGAGCCATTCGAGCAACGCCGCGGGATTCCCGATGGTCGCAGACAGACCCAGGCGCTGAACGTCGCGGCCGGCCAACAGGCGCACGCGCTCCAGTACCGCGAGCAGATGCCAGCCGCGATCGTCTCCGGCGAACGCATGCAACTCGTCGACGACAACCGCCTGGACATCCCGGAAAAGTACTCGCGGATCCGAGCGGCTCGACACGAGCATCACCTCGATCGACTCGGGTGTGGTCAGCAGCAGATCGGGACGATCGCGCATGATCGCCCGTCGCCGGGCGGTGCCGACGTCGCCGTGCCAAAGCTCCACGCGCCGTCCGACCAGGACACCATAGGTCCGGAGACGCGATTCGATGTTGTTCAGGAGAGCCTTGAGCGGGCACACATAGAGCACGCTCAACCCGCCCCATTGTTCGGTGAGCATCCGCGACAGAAGCGGAAACACCGCTGCCTCGGTCTTGCCGCCGGCGGTGGGCGCCAGCAGCAGCACGTGGTCACCATCCAGCACGGGGCCGATGGCCTGCTCCTGGAGCGGTCGGAGCGACGTCCACCCGAGCGAGTTGACGATGTGATGTTGAAGGGCGGGGTGCAGGCGCTGGAACCCGGATTCGTGACTCACGGTTCCAGCTCGATGTCGTCCGGACTGGTCATCGCGCGGGCGTTGCGCTCGACGTCGGTGAGCTCGCCGTCGGTCAGGGTGAGGGCGTAGTCGCGTCGCGGATCGAAGTCCGGGTGCAGGTCGATCCGATCGAGCACGTCCTGGACCAGTTTCTTGAGGAAGACGCGCGGCGCGATGCCGACCCGGCCCCCCAGGCCGCCGCTAACGGCGCTGGCCAGGCTGTTCAAGTATGAATCGTCCGCACGCTTCAGAACGCGCTCCGGGGCAGCGGCGCCATCGGCGTAGAGATCACGAATCCTCCGACCAACGCCCTGCAGGCGAGCGAGGTCGAAGTTCTGCAATCGCACCTGCGGCGCCCGCGGGTTGTCGAACCGGTGAGCGCCGGAGAAGTCCACGGCGAGCCGCTGGGCGAGCGGCGGCAGGCGCTGCACGCCTTGCGGACCCTCGAAGAACGCAGGCGTCCCGGTGATCACGAAGTAGAGACCCGGGAAGCGCCCGGAGTCGATCTCGTCGAGCACCTGCCGGAGGGCGTTCAGGCTCTTCTCCCGCACGTCGCTGCGCACCCGCTGGAGCGTCTCGACCTCATCGAGCACTACCACCAGCCCCGAGAAACCGGAGTCGCGCAGGATGACGAGCAGGCCCTGGAGGAAGCTGAGCGCACCGAAGTGATCGAGATCCCCCTTGACGCCGGCGTACCGCTTGGCCGCTGCGCCGACGTTGGGCTGCCCGCCGATCCAGGCCAGGAGCGCCTCCGCCGTGGCGCGCTCGCTCCCCGACACCGCCCGTCGCCAGGCGCGGAGCGCTGTGGCGAACGCCGGCGCGTGGCGGGCGACCGCTGCGAGACGCCGTTCCATGAGTTCGGTCGTCTGCACCAGGAGCGCGCCGGCGTCGTCCTCCGCGACGCCGCCCTCGGCCAGAACGTCTTCCTCCAGCGCATAGAACCAGTTGTCGAGTACGGACCGGAGGGCGCCCTGCTGCGTATCGGCCGTAGACAGACGTTCTGTCAGCCGGCGGTACACGGTTTCGAGGCGGTGCAGGGGCGTCTCCGTTTCGGAGATCTGCACTTCGGCCGCAGCGAATCCTTCGTGCTTCGCGCGTTCCTGCAACCACCGCACGAAGAAGGTCTTCCCACTGCCGTACTCACCGCGTACCGCCTTGAACTTCGCGCTCCCCGCGGCGACGGCTGCCAGCTCCTCGCCGACCACGGTCTCGAACCCCTCCAGGCCGACCGCGAACGCATCCAGACTCCGCCGCGGGACGGTTCCGCGCCGCAGCGCGTCGACGATCTCGTTACGCCGCTGGGAGCTGATCACCGGCCGGCCCCGGAAAGCTGCTTCCTGTCACTCGCGAGACCGAATTGCGTGTCGAGCAGATCGCGGTTCAACTGGACGGTCTCGGACGCGTCGTCGACGGACAGAACGTCGTACCCCTCGACGTTCAGGATCCGGCGCAAGGCGGACACGATGCCGCCGAGCCGAAACAGCGGAACACCGAGATGCTCGGCCAGCGCAGGTCCGGTGAGCTTGCCGCCGCGGGCGTCGAGCGCGGCCAGGACACGCTGCACCCGTGCCAGCGCCTGCCGGTCGGCATCCAGCGCCGCGGGACCGGGCTCGGCCGCCGGAACCGTCTCGACCCGCCATTGCCACCAGCCGGGGATCTCCTCAGCGGCTTCGCGCCAGCCCGCGACATGCGCCGCGGTCTCCGGCAAGGCAAAGACGCCTAACGGGAGCACCACCTCCTGAAGCGTCGCGCCGCCGTGATAGCCGTTCTTCTTCATCCCGAAGCGGACCCGCTCGCTCCATGGCGCCAGCAGGCGCCGGCCCTGGGTGACGACACGCGGACCTTGAAGCAGGATCTCGTCGTCCGCGGGTGCTCCCGACACGGGGCGCCAACGTTCCGCACCGTCCGCGTCTCGGAGCTCGGTCCCGCGTTCGAGCACATGACCATGGTCGCTCACGAGGACGACGACCCGGCCGCTGGAGCGACAGGCGTCGAGCAGTTCCTCGACGGGCCGGATCTGCCGCGCGGTCCATCGCACCGGCACCTGCTCGCCCTTCGCGAGGTGGTCGTCGACCGCGTTGATCACGACGCCGACGACCCGGTGGTCGGGATCGGCAATGGATTCCGTAACGCCGCGGGGAACTCCCGCCGCGCCGGCTTCCCGGAGGTCACCCTTGTGAAACAGCACCGGCGGCGCCGCCGGTGCACAAGCCGAGCGCAGTCCCGCGTGTCCGGAAAATCCGTCCTTCTCCGTCGATGAATTGCCGGACACGATCTCCCCGCACAACAGGCTCGTACGCGACACCTCGGTCACCGTGGGCAGGCCGGCAATGACCACGGGACGCTCCGGCTTCTCTCCCGCCACCAGCTCGACCCATCCGCGCCAGACGAGATCGCGCTCCAGCTCCCTGAAGACCGCCATGCTCATCGCATCGATGACCAGCACGAGCACCGGTTGCACACGGGCGAGGGGGGCGATCCAGCGGTCGAGCACCGCCTCGACACCCAGCAGGCTCCGGTCGTGCGGTCCGGAGCCCGGCCAGCCCGCCAGGAGCCTCCCGAACTCCCGGTTCTCCTGCTGCCGCGCCAAGTCGGCCTGCCGCGCCAGGGCGGCGTACGCCTCCCCGAGCCGCGGTGAAGAGTCGCCGTCCCAGAGGCACGTGCGGGCCCAGTCCACGAAGCCGCCCGCGAATCGATACGCGCGTGTGGCCTCGCCGAACGACTGCCGGCTTGCCGCAACACCACCGCGGCGGGCGGCGAGCCAGCCGGCCAGACGCAGAGCCATTTCGACACCCAGCGGACGACGCGATTCTTTCGCCGAGAGTGCGTGGTCGAGCACGTTGCCGGCGGCGTCCCGCAACGCCGCCGGCATCTCGTGCGCTTTGCTGTCGACGAACGCGACCAGCTCCCGCGCGAGATCGCCAAGCCGCTGGTCGAGGGACGCCCGCAGGATCCCGCTCCGCCACGCAAGGTCCGTCGCGCCCAACTCCTGCAGCAGGACGTCGGCATCGGCAAGCACCGCCATGACTGTCCCGAAGGACTCCGCCGGCGGCGCCGGCCCGGAATCCGCACGACGAGCAAGACGCCGCCGCACCACATCCTCGGCGGCGTCGATCCACCCGCGGGCAAGCTCCGCGTCCAGATCGTGCAGGCCGAGCAGGGCCTCGAGCTTGCCTCTCGCCTTGGCCGCCCGTTCGTCGCCCTGCGCCTCCGGATCGAACAGGACGCGCGCCACGAGACCAACGGAGACCGTCCCGCGCCCGAGTCGTCCCGCGCACTCGAAGATCGCCCGCGCCGTCCGACCCACGCTGGCCTCGGAGGCGACCGCCAGTCCGGTGCGCACCGCCTCCGGCAGAGCGTCCAGTTTCTCCGCGGGTGCGCCATCCAGCGCCCAGGCGACGAGCGCCTCCGGGTCCCGCGCGCCGCGCGGGATGCCGGCGAGGGCCTCGAACAAGTGTCGCCAGGCCGTCTCGGCATCCAGAAAACCGCTCGGGACCGGGGAGTATCCGTCCTCGGGCTCGGCGTCGAGGAGCGCGCGCGCGGCCCAGGCGTGACGTTCGACGAGGCGCGGGTCGACATGCAGGACCTTGAACCGTTCCTTCACGAGCTGCCACGGATCGATCGGAAACAGCCTGCGGTGGGCGAGTCGCGCGACGAGGTCGTCGCCCAACTCCGCCTCCGACAGATCCGTCAGCACCACGAGCGGCGGCCCGGCCGCAGGAAGATCGACGAAGCGTTCGCGCAAAGCCAACACCGAGCCGCACCGGATGACGGACAGTTCCTCGGAACCGGCCCGCAGCACGGACGGCGCCGGCGTCGCTTCGTCCAACGCCGGCATGCCAATGCCGATGGCGCGCGCGTCCGGATACCGGTGCCGGATCGACTCGACCTGGGCACGTACTTGCGCGAACGAAGGCACACTGCTCATGCGCCATCCTTCCGGTCACGCAGGAGCTTCCAGGTGATCTCCAGTCGCGCGGCCGGTTCCTTCCGGAGCAATGCTTCGAGCCTCGCGGTGACCTCGCGCAGCCGTTCGTGATTCAGATCGCCGTGCGCCCCCTGGTCAACGAGAACGCCCTCGCGTACGGACGTGCCGCCCCCACCGGTTCCCTTGCCTTTCCCCGGCGGCAGTGATGGTGATGGTGGCGGCGGCTCCGCCGGGACCGGGCGCGCCAGAAGATTGACGGTCCGGTTCTCGATCTCGGGCAGTCGGTGACCGAGCGCCACGGCGTACTCGTCGGCGGCCATGACCTCCACAAGTTCCTGCAGAAGGAGCTGGGCGGCGTCGGCGCGGTCGTCCGCCAACTCGGATAGCGTTGCAAAGAGCTTCCAATGGGTTCGCCGGAGAACCTCCAGGACGTCATCCGCCTTGCGGAAGCTCGTGCCCATCGCTTCGAGGGACGTGTCCGGCTGGATTTCGGCGAGCTTCTCGACCCGCGCCTTGCCGCGGAGCGCAGACAGAGCCTGGACGAGCGCGCGGGTCGCACGGGCGGTGCGAAGCCGTTTGGCGCCATCCTCCGCGATGGAGAAGTCCGCCCCGATGGCCGCCAACCGCTCGACCAGTTCGCCGCAGGCGGCGGCCTGTTCTGCAGCGGCCTGCCCGAGACGCTCCGCGAAGTCGCTTGCGTTGGCCGCGTTGCGCAGCGGAGACACCGTCAGTCCGAACACCTTGCTCGCGCGATCGCCGGCCGTCTTCCACGCTTCCTGCGACGGCAACTCCTCTTCCCGCAGCTCCACGTCGCCGGGCAGATCGTCGAGCGTCGCCGTCCACGGACCGCCGTGCCGCCGGAACGCGACGGGCGGAGCGGCTTGTCGATGGGGATGCGTCCTTCCTGCTCCTGCACCGCACGCGCACCCGGCGCAGCACCGTCGTCTTGACCGGCGCGCCGAAATCCGGGTGCGCCGGGTACTGGCTGGCGCACATCTGATCGAACAGGCCCTCCAGTGCGCCCCGCAGGTGCGCTCGCGCCGGCGGCCGCGGCTCGAAGGCGGGCTCGAGCGACTGGAAGTGCTCCGCCAGCGGGTGCGACTGGTCGACCGATCCCGGAGGCGGATTCTCGACCCCGTAGGCGCCCTCCAGGTAGTGGATCAGGCGCTGCCGGAGCTGGCTCTGCTGATTCCGCAGGAGTTCGCGCGCGGACGCCCGATCGACCGGCGAGAGATGCGCCGCGAAGTCGCGCAGCCGGTCACCGCGCAGGACGTGGTCGATCCTGACGAGCGTACCGAGATCGCGTTGGGCCGCGGCGCTCAGGAAGGACGGCAGCCAGACCAGCGTCCGCGCCCGCGCGTCGCGCCCGCGGAAGTCGTTGAGACGCGCCAGGTCGTCGGCCGGCGTGCGGCCCGGCTCGTCGAAGGGGAAATCGACGATCACCTTGCGTTCGTCCCCGCGGGTCGAGAGGGACTCGTCCGGCAGTTCCCGTACGTTGGCGAAGATGACCTCGAAGCGGCGTTCCGTGCCGCGCCACGCTACGTCGTGGTAGAGAATGAGCTCGTCGCGATCCTCGATCCCGAGCTCGCTGAACAGGATCTCCCGGATCAGCCGGCGCCGGTTGCCCGTGTTGTCGTGCCGGCCGGCGTCGGCGAGGATGCTCTCGGTATCCACCGCCGAGAGCTGCATGGCGATGGTCGGATTGGCCGGATGGTCACCGATCCGAACCTCCCCGATCTCGGCGGCCCAGGCGCGGCAGCGCCGCAGTACCTCCTGGCCTTCGCGTCCCTCGATCGGCGTCCGGATCGACCCGTGGTTCAGCGCCGCAAGCCGCCCCGCGGTCAGGTTCTTCAGCACCTCGACCTCGGGCGCGAGGGCCGCCAGCAGCAGCGTCTTCGCGAGTCGATCCTCCGCGCGCAGAGCGCGCGCCGCGGTGTCGCTCTTCGGACGCGTCTCGGCCTCCGCCTTCGAGATCCCGTGCCGGCGTTCGATGAGCGGCAGGAGCTTCCGGCGGTAGAGGTTCCGCGCGTTCTCGAAGTGGTGGCGCGTGCTCTCGGTGAACGGCTCGTCGCCCTCGGCGAGGGCGTCGAACAGGTCGCCGACCGGGACGATCTCGCCCAGGTCGAGCGTCTCGCGCCCGTCGACCAGGATCTGCAGCATCACCTTCAACGCGGTCCGCTCGCGCTGGAGCAGCGACGAGACGGCGACCAGGGTCTCCACGAGTGCGGGACTGAAGGGGTAGACCTTGCGGAACATCGCGCGGTCCGCGCGCGGGGTCAACAACGTCTCGAACACGTCCCGGCGAACCTTCTCGGTCTCGGCATAGGCGCTGTCAATCTGCTGGCGCGCCCCGTGATCTCGCGGGCGCAGCAGGCGCCGGGCGGCGATCTCCGGAAGATTGCGGTCCTCCAGCGTGATCCCCTCGAAACGCGCCTCCCACCATTGCAGGACGTCCGCGAAACCGAGCTGCAGCGCCCCGGTCACCTGCTCGCCGACCAGCTCGCGCAGGTCGCGCTGGCGCGCCACGAAGCTGACGATCGGGATCGGCCGGCCAGCCGTCTCCGCCTCGACCAGCTTCGAGACCTTGGGCCCCTCCTCGTTGAGGAACCGGAAATCGGCGGCATGGGTCGCGAGCCACAGGATCAACTCGTCGAGAAAGAGCACCAGGGCGTCGTAGCCGAGGTCGCGGGCGTGACGCGATATCACGGCCAGTCCCTCGTCGAGCGGCACGAACGCCTCGTCGCTCCCCCGCGCCACGTCGCGGTAGCCCCGGAAGAAGGAGTCGATCAGCGCGGCGACCAGCCGGCTGCGCGCCTCGGCCCCCGCCGGCGCGCCGAGCGCCGCCTCGAAGCTCGCCGCGTCCCACTGCTCGGACAGATCGCCCCAGCCGGCAGCACCCTCGCCGGCACTCGACGCGGTCTCGTTGAGGCGCGCGAAGAACGTCTCGTCGCCGATCTGCGCCCGCAGCCGGCGGGCATCCTCGAAGAGTCCCTCGGTGCGGTAGACCCCGGCGCGGGCGCGTCCGGGTGCAGCTCGGCCACGCGCGCCGCGTAGCCGCCCAGCACGGCGGCCTCCAGGCTCGGCTTGCCGATCATGTGGTAGGGAACGAGGAGGAACCGCTTGTCGGCGAGCCAGTTGTCGTGCTGTGTGACGACGCCTTCGAGGCCCTCGGTGGCGCGGGCCGCCGCGTCCTGCTGCAGCAGCAGATGGAGCACGGCCATGAAGTGGCTCTTGCCGCTGCCGAAGCTTCCGTGCAGGTAGGCGGCCTTGCTGGAGCGGGACGCGAGGGCGCCCTTGATGAGATCGAGCGCCCGGTCGAAGGCGTCGGCGAGCTGCGGGGTCACGACGTAGGTCCGGAGCGTCTCGGCGGGGTTCGTCACGCCCTCGGCGAGCCGGAGGACGAAGTCGTCGCGGTGGACCCGCTCCGGGATGTCGATCAGGTCGCGGATCAGCGTCATGCAGGAGCCCTCGGCATCCGAACCGACCCGGGAGCGGTGATGATCTCCGTCGGGCCGAGCCGTCTCATGACGGTTCCTCCGATGACGCCGCGCCTGGGTCGGGCAACAGGAATCCGCAGGTGGGACCGGGTGCCTGACTCAGGCGGATGTCGAGCGTGGCCAGGGGTACGGCCAGCGCCTCCGCGCAGGCGACGTACCAGGCGTCGTAGGCGGTCAGGTTGAACCGCATCTCCCAGATCCGCTCGGCGAACGGTTCGAAGTGCAGCAGCTCGATCCTCAGGCCGACGATGTCCCGATAGCCCGACGTCGCCTCCGGGCTGGAAATCTCACGCGCCACCTCGGCGCGCCGCAGCACGTTACCGGCCTCGACAGGAGCCAACTGGGGAGCGATCAGGTGCTTTTCGGCGATTACGCCGCGGGCCCAGTCGCCGTCCGATCCGGTATCGAGCACCGCCGCAACGAGCACCGATGCATCCACGACGACGGACGCCATCGCGTCTCAGCGCCGGCCGGCATCGAGATGGCGCAGAATCTCGCTGGCCGGCAGGCGTGTCCCGGTGGTGTTCTGGCGCTCGCGCACCCGCTCGAGCCATCGATCGATGGACGGCTTCGACGCCAGTCTTTCGAGTTCGCCGCGCAAGTACTCCTGCATCGACTTGTGGGCCAGGGCGGCCCGGGCAGCGAGCTCGTCGCGCACCGCTTCGGGGACGTTGCGCACCGTGATTTGGACAGCCATGCTGTCACTATGACACCGTTGCTGTCTGTACGCAATCTACGGACCGTGCCGTCTTGAGCCGTACCGCGGCAAGTCGGGCGCCGGGCGCGCAGGCGTCGTCTCCGTCGATGCGCTCATGAGACCTCGGAATCACCCTCCAGCGACAGGTTACACGTTCGACGAAGCTCTCTTGTCATCGCCGCCGCACGGTCTTGAGCCGTACCGCGGGCAGTCGCTTCAGCCGCTGGTTGGTCGGGTCGACCTCGATGCCGACGGACTCGAGGGCGGTCACGCCGAGCAGCGGCTCGGTATCGGCCTCGCCGAAGAGGACTGTGCCGCCCACAATCTCGCCCATGAACTCGATGTCAGCGGTTGTGATCTCCATCTTGAGCTCGTCCCCATTCGCCAGTTCGTACACGCGGCGGCCCTTTGGCCGCAGTCCGATGGCCTCCAGGTGCGGTCGCGGGACGAGCGAGTCGGTCGCGCCCGTGTCCACGAGGAACAGTCCTTCCCAAGCTCTGTCCGGGTCGGCGGGGTTGCGGATCGTGACTGTCACGTGTGTTGCGCCCATGCGTCTCGTTCCCTTCAGCCTTATGGGGATCTCGGAATCACCTTCCAGCGACAGGTTACACCTTCGACGAAGCTCCCACGTCGTCGCTGGCCACAGCTATCATCTGAGGGACAGCCCGCGCAGCAGGGGCCTCCGAGGCGTCGCGATCCGATCATCGGGCCGGAGTCTCCGCAAGGCTCCGCGACCTCGGCTTGCCGTCGGCGTTCAAGATGTCGATTTCCTTCGCGCGGGCAAGTTCGATGACCGTGTCGTCGAGATCGGAGAATCTGGCCGCCGTCCTGTTCGCGAGCACGTGCCGCACCGTCTGCACGGTGACGGGTTCCTCGACGACGAGGGCATGCAGCTCCCGCGGCAGGGAATCGAGAAGCTGCACGCGCATCTCTTCCGCTTCGAGTTCCTCGAAACGGAACAATCGTAACGTATCGGTGGATCGCAAGGCGTCCCATCCAAGCATGTCGAAGCCGCCGGAGCCGTAGTGCTCGAACGTGCCCGATATGTCCCAATGGCGTTGAATCATGACGTCGCGCGCGGTCGGATGTCTCGACAGGTGCAGGAACCAGAGCGCCCGCCGCGACTGGCGGGGTCGAATGAAGAAGGGCGTGTCATACGTCGCCCCGGTGGTATTGCGAATATGGTCGCGTAGCGTCCGCTGGACAAGCGCTCGTCCGCCGGCGCCGTCCTTGAGTCGAATCAGGTCCTGTATCCGTGGCCGCGTCAGTTGGAGCGGCGACACCGCCTTGACGTTGGCGGGCGCTGTCGAGAGATGGTTGACGAGCGCATCGGCGGCGAACGTCAGGATGACTTCCGCTGCACGCAACTCACGAAGTATCCTGGCAACCAGGCCCAACTCGACACGTGCGAATCCTGTCTGATCGAGAAGAAATATGGCTCGGCCAGCCCGCGGCTGACGGCTCTGAATGGCAGTAATGATTGCGTCCGCCTCGTCTTCGAACCGGCTGTTTCGAAGAATGACCCTTTCGGGATCGGCGTAACCGCGCTCGTTCAAGGCCGCCTGTAGATGTGCGGTATGAAGGGATCCGCGTCGACGAAATAGTACTTGCAGTCGAGATGCAGACGCTTTGAGCGGCCCCGGTTCAGGCGTGCTCGCGCCGCCTCGGATTCCTCGATCATGACCAGAGGCGTACCCGATTCGGTTCCGCCACCGTCCTGGAACGTACCCCCGCCGCAGAAGCCGTCGACGAGGTCGAGCTTGAACTCCTCGCGGGAAGGATTGACGCCCAAACGGTCGAAGTAGGCGCGCAGGTAGCGGCGCAGGACGTTGAGTTTCGCCTTGCTGTGTTCCTCGATCGGCGGCGGAGGCTCGCCGGGGCGCCATCTGAAGGTCATAGCACGGAGCCTGCTTCAGACCGATTCTACCGGCGCCCCGGCGGATCGCTCCTGCTGTTCCCCGGCCGTTGCCGGAACTGACGGCCTGGCGTCCCACGTACGACCGTCGAGTCTGCGCCCCGTGAGCCTCTTGAGCGTTCCGCCCCATTGCTTGAAAAAGAACGCGACGTTCTGTTCCTCGCATTGCTCACGGATCGCCCGGACCCATTCGGCTTTCATCGGACGTGCTCCGGGGCCGCTCTCCCCTCCGACGATCGCCCAGTGGATCCCGCTGAGATCGGCGCCGGTCACGGGGCCGAGCAGCGGCTCGAACGACGCGAACCTCAGGACCGTCGCGGGTTGCCCTGAGCTCGCCGAGGCGCCAAAGGTAGTCGGACCTCTCGACGCTCGTGCCGAGCCACACGTTCGGAAGGAGGGGAAGACGCTCGGCGAGACGTTGCATGCGCTCGGGGCGTTTGGTCAGGATCTGGAACGTGTGTTGCCGTCCCGCGGCCATAGTCTTCCACACCTTGGAGATGAAAGATTCCGGTACGCCGGGGTGGAATAGATCGCTCATGGAATTGACGAACACGAACCGCCGCTTCCGCCACCGGAGCGGAACGTCCAGGCTCGCCTCGTCGCAGCGCACGGCGCCTGTCCAGACGGATCGTTCCCCGCTTCGGTGCGTAAGGGAACGGTACTTCGCCTGCCCCATCGCGTCGAGCCGCGCCGCCATGCGCATTGCGTAGCAATTCGCGCAGCCGGGGGAAAGAACCGTGCAGCCGGCTACCGGATTCCATGTGGCGTCGGTCCATTCGATCTCCGTGGCGGCCATTCGGGTACCCTCCTGACCAGCGTTCACGCCCCGACAGCGGAGGAACGCCGCCGATTGCCGCGACGGGCGCGGCCCGCGGGCGGCGCCCAGGCGCGGATCACCGCATGGGTGAGCGAGAGCGACCGCGCCTCTTCGTCGATGAACCCCTCGAAGTAGTCGCCCATGCCGGTGTCGAATTCCGGATCGGGCGCGTTGTGATGTTGGCGCACCCAGGGCAGCAGCTCCAGCAGCGCCGCGAGGAGGGGCGTCAGCCGCTCCGCCGTCCAGCCTTCCTGCTCCCGCATCTGATGGAAGTACGCGGCGATCGCCCGGCTCTGCTCCAGTACGTTCCAGCCCGCCCAGCCGATCACCAGCGACGGATCCGCCTCGCGCTCGCAGAACGGCAAGCTGACGAAGCGCTCCTTCGGCACGTCGAGCTTGCCGCGCAGGCGCCACCAGACGCCTTTCCGGAAGTCGACCGACGTATACCGCGGGGGTGCGGGAATCGTTCCGATCTCCTTCGCCTTCAGCGCCGCGGCCTGCTCCGGGGCCAAGCGCTCCGGATTCACTGCGGACAGCTTCGCCCGCGCGTCGATCGCATCCTCACGCCGCTGGAGGTCCCACGTGCGCTCCCACGCCTCGCGCTTGCGGAGTCCGGACGGCTTGTAGCGGAGGACCGGCAGCAGCGGGACGCTCTGGTCCTCGACCAGACCGGCCACCAGCTTCGCCACGTTGAAGTCCGGACGCCCGGTGTGCAGCTCCGCCACCTGCAGGAACTCCGCGTCTTCCCGCATCCGGTCCGCCAGTGCCGCGGTGGTCGTCAGGCGCGGCTCCGACCAGAACGACCGGGTTTCCAACCGATCGAGCAGCCAGCCTCGGAGCGCCCGCTCTTGCTGCGTCTCCCACGGTTCGTCATTCCAGCGGCGCTTGTACTCAGGTTGCTCGATCAGAGCGATGCTCGCGTCCTTCTCGATGGCCTGGACCCGACGATGGACCAGATCTCGGTACGCCGCTGGCCAGCGCGCGGGGATTTCCTTGATGGGCGTCGAGCCGTGCCGTTCGAACCACTTCGTCTGGACTCCGCCCGCCGCGATCTTTCGCGCCAGGACGATCTCGAAGGCTCGCTCGCCGAGGCGGATGGCGGGTGCGTCACCACGTGGCATGCAAAGGTCATCTTCCGCTACGCCGTAGAGCCGATAGCAGCGCCAGTCGAGCTCCTCTTGCAGGGCGATCATCTGCTCGTGGATTCTCTTGGCGCGAATGCGTCCTGTTTCCAGACAGTCGGCCGACAGTACATCCCCTGTGATCAGAGCGGCGGGAAGCAATTGAGTCCGCTCTTGTGCAAGTGAGTCTATCGTTTGAGCGAGATCGATTGGCCGGATTGCGGAACCGCTCGCGAAAGAACATGGAGTATTCGTGCCATTGCAAACCATGCTCGATCTGCGACTTTCCGAAGGCAACGCGTGACGCAAGCTGTGTTCGCCAAGGCCAAAGAAAAGTCACCATGCGTCCTTCCGTGACTGTCTCCAGCGTTAGCGGATCATATGGCCATATAGACCCAACTGATCGAGAAATCCTCCAGTCACGGACTTCTTCGCCTGCCACCAGCGGACGGATGTGGTCGACCGCCACGCCGTGGCGCCTTGCGACACCGGTTCCGATGCGAAAGCAATCATCCTCGCGAGTGACTGCAATGCAGCCAATATCGCTGGCCACATCGCTGAGCATGGTCCGGGCCGTCTCGGCCAGTTCGGCCAGTTGCTCCCGGAGTTCGGCCGCTCCGCCTCCGCCGATACTCCAAGGATGTCTCCGGAACCGTTCTCGCGGTACGTCCGAGACGCTCACGAACTCGCTCTCCGACCCTGCTTGGTCGATCTGCGCGACGATTGCTGACCAGACGAGCCCGGTCGCCGGGTCATTCGGTATCGCTGGTTCACCACGAATCCCCATCACTGCTCGCACGGACCCGGCAACGGGTCGGCGATGCCTGCCAAACAAGATCACCGTGGGGGTCCCGTGACCGGGAATGTAGGCGCCTGAAGTGTCCACCACTTGGGTCATGTCCCAACGGGGGATGAACTCTTCGATCAGCTTCCTGCCGAACTCCCGTTTCATGAACGAGTTGGCCGTGATCATCCCAACGAAGCCCGCCGGCTCCTCCGCATCGGGCGCGGGCGCATGGGCGAGGTCGAAGAAGCGCTCCGTGAACGGTACCGCGAGCGAGTACTGGCGGTAGCAGGAGCCGAAACGCTCCCGGTAGCCTTGGTTCAGCGCCTTGTCCTTCGGCGTGATGTAGGGCGGGTTGCCGACCACGACGTGATAGCGCCGGCCGAGGATGGCCCGGAGGGCCTCGGCGTCTTCCGTACGGTAGACGTACCCGAGGGGCTCCGTCGCGACGCCTTCGAGGTACTCTTGTCGTGCCCCGGCCATGTCGGGACGCGGCCCATGGAGCAGGGAGTCGCCGACGGCTACGTGCATCTCGAAGGCCGGCGTGGCGGCGAGACGACGCACCTTGCAGGCATTGAGCGCGGCGCCGCACAGGCGGAAGCGCGCGATCGCGGCAGCGAAGGGATTCAGGTCCACGCCCGCCACCTGTTCGAGAACGCGGGTAGCCCGCTCGCGCGGGTTCGTGCTCGGCTCGCGCCGCGCCCACAGCGCTTCCAGGCGCCGGAACGCGCCCAGCAGGAAGTGTCCCGAGCCGCACGCGGGATCGATCAGGCGCACCTCACGGAAACCGAACTCCTCGATGGCCGGCGTGAGCGTGCGGTCGAGGATGAACTCCTCTACGAACTCGGGCGTCTGGAGCAGCGCGTAGCGCTTGCGCGCGCTCTCGGAAAGGTCCTGGTACAGATCCCCCAGGAAGCGCGTATCCCAGGTCCCGTCCGTAAAATCGTGCGCGAGGACGCCCGAGTCGGGATCGATCCGTTGCCACAGCCGGAGCAGCCGCGTCGCCGCGTCGCCAGAGAGCATCTCGGCGTCGACGGACCAGAGCGGATTGTGCCGCTCGTCGAAGAGATGTCCGGCGACCGGCAGCGCCGCGACCGCATGGAAGACGTGCAGCAGGTACTCGCGGTCGGTATCCGTCGGGTGCGCTCGGAAATAGAGGTTGTGCTCGTCGAGCGCCCGCGTGCGCCGGTCGCCGGGGCCGGAAAGGCGCGGCGGCTCGACCAGGGCGTTGTCTTCGAGGAAGCGCACGAAGACGCATCCGAGAATCCAGGCGACGGCCACCTGCGTCAGGCGCTCTTCACGCCAGGCGTCGTAGGTATCGGCGGTGCGTTCGCGCCCGATCGCCGTGCGGTACTCCTGCTGAAGGGACGCTTCCAGGTCCGGGCGTTCCCCGCACCGCGCACGCAGGTCGTCTTCGAGGTCCGCCCGCAGGCGCGTGAGGTCCGTGAGCAGACGGCCGGCGTCGATCACCGGCGGCCCCGCCGCCTGTCGCCGGTGTCGTGCCGATTCCGCCGCGGGTCGTTCCTGTACGTAGTCTCCATACGGATCGCCAAGTATTGCCGCCGTGCAGGCCGTGCTACGCTGATTCCGGGCGCCGGGTGCATTCTACGAGACTGCCATGACGTTGAGGATCGCGCTCGACCGCGAGGACGATGGCCGGTGACTGGCGGAGGTGCCGGACCTCGCCGGGGTACTGTGCTACGGCGAGACCCGCGCCGACGCGGTTTGCCCGGGTCCTGGCGCTGGCGCTCCGGGCGGTCGCGGGTCGGTCGGAGCCGGGAAGCCGACAGTACCCAGTAGAGAGGAGCAAGCTGGAGGAGGTGACGGCATGAGAACGGTTTCGGCCAGGACAGCGGCAGCGCGCTGCAATGAAATGCAGAAGGACTTGCCGGAACGAAGTGACTACCTCGAAGCATGTTGCGATTTCTACCGCTTCAGGGCCGACGGCATCGAACGGGCAAGTAACCTCGACGCGGTGCTGCGCGCAGCGGCCAGGGACACGCTGCACCAGGGTCCGGAAAGCCCGGAAGGAGCAAACCGGCGAAGGACCCTGAAAGGGCGCCACCGAGTCGTGCTGCCGGGCACGATTGGACCGGTGCGAACGCCGGCGTGGCTGCACTTCGAGACGACGGACTTCCCGCCGGACTACAGCCTCGTCCAGGTGACCATGCCCGACCGCGCAATCGATAGCGTGGAGATGGCAGGAGTACCGGTGCGGCCGACCGGACCGCCGGTGATGACCGTTGCATGCTTTGGACACCCGGCGAAAGTGGACGAATGGATCCAGGCGCAAAGAGGGCGGCAGGCGAG
The DNA here is from genome assembly GCA_009861545.1 of Acidobacteriota bacterium. Classification (NCBI taxonomy): domain Bacteria; kingdom Pseudomonadati; phylum Acidobacteriota; species Acidobacteriota bacterium. The sequence goes on from VXME01000005.1 coordinate 79,644, forward strand.
AGCGAAGACGACGGTCGACGTATGGGAGTACTACCGCTCGTGCGGAATCGCGCCCGGCCCGGCCGCCTGCGCGACAGCGAGCTGGCTACCCGTTTACGCCTGGTGTGTCCACTGCCGGGAGACGATCGGACCGAAAGGATGCGTCAACGAAAGAGTGCCCGGAACACGACAGCAGTTGGCTGACGGATCTCTCCGGCGGACCGGACGAGGGTTACCTGAAACGGGTTGCGCGAAGCATCGTCCAGGCGGTGACGCCAAGTCGCATCATGCTGTTCGGCTCCGGGGCGCGAGAGGAGATGGGACCAAAGAGCGACATCGACCTGCTCGTCGCCATTCGTGACGGAGACCGAAGGGAAGCGATGAAGTGCATCCTGCGGGCGATACGGCACGAAGAAGGTCAGCCGCTACTCGATCCGTACGTGGTCCACGAGGCGCAGATGGTTCAGTGGAAGGACAACGAGTCGACAGTGATACCGGCGGTGCTGCGCGAAGGGCGGACGTTGTATGCGGCCTGAGAAGACGGCGTGACCCGATCCACGCATGTGGATCACCGAAGCCGGACCAACTTGCCAAGGCCTCGACCCGGCCTGTCGATGAGCGCCTCGTCGGTCAATCCCAACACGCATACCTTCCAGTCCGTGCTCCTCGACGCGTGTATTGGGTGAGGGTGCGGCTCTTTTGCGTAGAATGCTATCTCACTCATTCATAAGGGGTTATACG
>VXME01000006.1:0-38253 GCA_009861545.1 Acidobacteriota bacterium
CCGACACGGTCACGGGGCTGTCGCTGGACCTGCGGGTGCGGACGCTGGTGGTGCACCAGGCCGACGGGTTCACCGAGCGCGGGATGTCGCTGTCGCTCGGGTGGGACCCGACGCCGTCGAGCCCGCTGGGGCTGACCGCGCGCGTGGCTCCGTCGTGGGGCGGGCAGGCGCGGGGCGGCGCCGACGCGCTGTGGAACAGCCAGATGGCCTACGGCATGGGCTCGCACCAGATGTACGGAGCCGGCGACCGCGTCGACGCCGAGGTGGGCTACGGGCTGCCGGTGGGCGCCCGCTTCGTGGGAACGCCGAGGGTCGGGCTGACGACCTCGCCCTACGGCCGGGACTACCGGTTGGGCTACGGACTCGGGCTGCTGGAACGGGGACAGGCGAACTTCGATCTGGGCGTGGAAGCGCAGCGTCGCGAGAGCCCGATGGAAGGCGGAGCCAGCAACGGGTTCATGGGCCGGGCGACGCTCGGCTGGTAGCCGGGGGGCGCGGGTGGAGCGAGCCGGGATGCCGCGCCCCGAGCCTTCATGGCCAGCTTCGAGTACCAGGCGGACGGGCACCACGCCGATGACGCGGGGAACCTGATCGCCTGCAGACTGGTAGAGAAAGTCCCCTCACGAGGCGCGAAAGCGTGAGCGAGCTTCCCTCGGTCGCGTTGACACGGCGGTTCCTGGCCTTGTGCCAGGACTACGGTGCCGAGCGCCTGGCGATCGGGGTCGTCGCCGTCGGCCGGAGCACCGGGGTGGAGAGTCTGCCCGAGAGCAACGACTGGACGACATGGGACGCCAGACAGATGCGGGCGGCGGTCGAGTACCTGGAACGCAAGCGCAGCACTCGGCCTGCTCCGCAACCGATCCGGTGGAGCCCGCGGGCAGGGTCTCGCTGGCTTAAACGGTCTTCGTGACGCGCCCAAGGACGGTCGGCGTGCCGAACGGAAAGCCGGCTGCGGAGCTTCGAGTACACGGCGGGGCGGGCGCCACGTCGACGACGCGTCTGGCCGCCGCCAGCGAGCTCCACGGCGACCGTGGGCGACGGGCTTTGCGAGGAGATGGTGATGGCGACGCGCAACCGGCACCGCAACCTCGACGCCGACGCGCGCATCGAGGGCCAGCGCGGAATCATCGACCCGACCACGTTGCAGGCAGCGGAAGCACCAGTAGATCCCGACTCAGTCTGTCCCGACGCCCAGGACGAGGCGTTGCGAAGACTCGCAGTCGGCGCCCACCGCGGCGGGCAGTTCCTCCGTTACCGGGAACGCGCGGTGCCGGGCGGCGGGGTCGAGTTCCCAGCCGGCGTCCGATTCGAGCGGGGGCGGCAGTAGTGCGCGTGACGGTCCGCTACCGCTCTGGAGGAACGGAAACAGTGCTGCGGGTGTCGTCGGTTCACGAGAGCCGGGGCGGCGTGCTGCTGATGCACGACGAGGGCCTCGCCTACTTCCGGCGTCACGAGGTCGCGAGTCTGGAAGTTACGCCGGGGGGCGGTGGCGGCCGGTCGACGGAGTTGATCGAGGCCGCACCGTACCTGACGCGGGGTCGGCAATCGTGAGACTCGCGGGTAGCGCGGTGAGGAGTGACGCATGGAGGATCCGAACTACGCGCTGCACGACCCCGATCCCGCAGCCGACAAGCGGAGATGCTACACCGTCAGGCGCTCGGTCGCACTGTCGGCCTATTGGTACGACCGCGTGCGGCAGGTCGCGACTAGCAGCAACCTCAAGCCGGGCGTGATCCTGCGCAACGCCATCAAGCTGGGGCTGGTCCAGCTCGAGAAGCGAGCACGGCCGGAGGGGAAACAGTGAGTTGATGCCTCGCCGGAGGGGGCTGGCGCAGTTAATGGTACGCAAGCTGGTGGGCTGGTTGTGGCCCTGGTTGGCGCGGAGCTACAGCGAGTCGCGCTGTCGGGTCGGTTCTGGGGCTGGTGTCGCAACGCCGGGGATTCTGTTCTGGCGTGACCCGCCCGGCCCGCACGTCCCGCGGTCCCGCGGCCCGCGGGTAATCGTTCGGTGGACCCGGTATGGACATGCGGCTGGCCCAGCCAGACGCGCCGTCGGCGTCCGGAGAAATCAGTGCAGACTGACCAGCTCGGCCTGAGGGCCAAGGCGTTCGTCGCTCGAAACCGCTCTCCCCGAGCAATCAACCGTGCGTTCGGTGGCCCGACAGCAGCGCGTCCCACGCCACCGCCGACTCGTTGCCTTCCACGTTCACGTTGAATTTCGCCGAGTAGTCGACGACCTCGGCCCCTTCGACGGCGACCTCGCTGTCGCTCTGCACGGAGATCCTGTAGTCCAGACCCGCCACAACGCATTCGTCGAGCAGAACCCGCGCCGACTTGCTGAGGCCCCACACTCGGTCCGTGTCCACCAGCGCGCCGAACGTCTTTTCCCCCAAGGCCTGCTCGAAGTAGCGCCACTGTCCGAACGTCTGCCGGTTCTCCTCCAGAACAGCTTCGATCTCCCCGGAATCCCCTTCCAGCCGCTCCCGGCAGTCGGCTGGCAATGCGGCGTAGAGATCAGCCAAGTCGTGCGTCTTCTCGGCCTGATGGCTGCGCGTCATCAAGATGGCCTTCATGGCCAGTTCGCAGGCGAAGGCCGCCGTCGAACCGGCCATCATCAACCTGCCCATCCTCGTCTTCACCGCCGCGTTCGACGGCTTCCGGTACCTGCAGGCTATGGTCCCCACCACCCGCAGGATCCCGTCGTCTCCGCTCGCGGGCTCGACGCGCTGCACTTCCGGCGTCCCGTACTCCACGTCGGCCAGCGACAGCGCCGACATCTCGGGGGGCAATGCGTTCAAGCCTGCCACGAGCACGCCCGCCTGCGCGAACAGGTACCCCGCTTCGCCCGACGGAAAGTTCCGGCGGTCCAGGTAGTTCCGCCGTCGTTTCAACCGAAGGCTCGCGGCCAGACCCCGGTCGTACCAGGCCATGTCCCTGTCCATGTCCGGCAGCAGCTTTATCACGAAGCGAGCCTTCCCGCCGTACTTCGAGCCGCGCCCGATGCGGGCCAGAGGCACGTTCTGCTCGGCCTCACGCAGCATCCTCGCCACCTCCCGCCGAGCCGCCTCCCCGTCCGTCGACGCCCCGCAGGCCAGACATTCGACATGGCTGCACGGCCCGTCCTTCCGCCGCAACCCCACGATCGGTCCCCAGCATCGGCGGCACCGCCCGGCGGCCTCCACCGCGCGCGCCGGACCGACCCCAGCATCATCCGGCGAGCGGTCGTCGAATCTCAGCCATTTATGGAACTCCACATGCTCGCGCGGCGCTTCTTCGCTCATCACCTCGTCCTTGGCCGCGGAATCCATCAGCCTGCCGCCGTTCACAGCCGTGCGATTCGCCCCGTCCCCGAAAGGCTTGCCGTCACTTCGTCCGACTGCCGCTTCGCGTGGCACGCCGTTGGCCTGTGCCCCCCTGGGGGGCGCCGTCGGTCTCTGGCTGCCCGCCAAGTTCCGCGGCATCACGAAGATCGGCTATCCCTCCCAGAACTGGAGACTTCGGCCCATCCTCGTCGAACAGCCAATAGCGCAGGCCCCGAAGCGCCGCGGGACGGGACGATACCCGGCGACGGCAAGAACCGTTCCCTCACCGCCGAGTGCACCAGCGGCAGGTTCTCGTGCAGCACGCCGTGGACCAGCCCGCAATCACGATGTCCCGCGGTCACGTCGGCAAACCGGGACTTCTACACGCCGAGCATCTTCTTGATGTCGTCGATGCCATGGGTACCCTACAATACCGGCTCGACCGAACGGTTACGCCCGCGGCCCGCGGTGAACAACGGCCCCCGGCCGTGGGCGCCGGTTCCGCGTGGGTGGAATCGTGGGCGTATCCGGCACGCCCTGACAGAAACCCCAATGAATCCGGGTGTTTTTCGCCGCCTTCGTGCTATCGCTGCCGTAGCCGAGGACGTCATCCGCACAAGGAGCCTCCGGCGGCCGACGCTGAGTGCCGGTGGCGACGCTATCGAACCGTGATGCCGGTCATGAAGCTCGAGCGCGTCACGTCGGGCTCGTCCGTGTCGTCGGCCTGAACCTTCAAGCTCACCTCGAGCCCGTAGCGGCTGGCCCGATCGAACGTCAACGACATCGAAAAGTGGTTGCCGGCCGGCTCGTCGCACGTGGTCACCACCCGGATGTCGCTGCCTTCGTCGTCCACGGGACCACCTGTATGGACTTGGTGCACGCAGACCTCGACGACGTCCGGCGCGTCGCTCGACGTTATCGTGCCGGTGAACATGATCGTCTCTCCGACGGTCATCGAGCCCGGTATTTCGTCGTCGAGCTGCACGCCGCGGAATTCTCCAGGGTCGATGGGAACGTCCGATACCTGCAGCGGCGGAACGTTGACGATGCGGGATCCGTCGTACCTCTCGACCGTTGTGTCCAGGGTCGCGCGTCCGCCGGTCGCCTCGAAGAACGCGGGCATCCCGCCGAACGTCGTCGCGCCGGACCGCGCCTCGTGCCGCGCGGCGAAGAAGTTCCAATAGTCCATCTCCTCGGGTGACAGCAGCGCGTTCCGCGAGACCGCGATCGTCACGCGTCGCCACGCATCGTCTACCGGCCCGCTCCGCGTCCCATGCTGCCCCAGGATGTCGTTGATGTGGACGGTCGTCGTCTCTCCCTCGACGGCGGTGCCGATGCCGGGCGCCGTCGCGGATTCCTCGTCGAACTGAGCCTGGTCTTCGAAGACAACCATCTCCGGCACCTCTTCCGCGCCGATGAGCCCCATGCGGTAGAGAAGCGTCGGGTGGTAGACGGACGGAGCGGGCGTCCGCTCTATAACGTAGGAGGCGCTCTCGTGCTCGTCGCCGCCGCCGGCGCGCGCGACGCGCCGAATCGGCCTCAGGACGGCGCCGAGGAGCACTTCACCGGGAAACAGCAGGGGGGTGTGGCTGCCGGGACCCCATCCCTTGCGTTCTATGCCCTCCGTGATCTCGGTCCAGTCCCAGTAGTCGGCCCACTGGTGCCCGATCTCGTGGTTCGAGGTCCACGTGGCGGTGAACTGCGCGTCGCGGTAGAACTCGACCGAACGCAGAGCGCCCCTGCTGCCGAAGTAATCCGTATAGTCGAACTCGTCCCTGCCGAGACCCTTGATCGGGTTCCGTACGTTCCAGTGGTAGGCCGAGAACTTCGAGCTGGGGTGTTGCTCCGCCGTCACGATGGCTATCGAGTCGTAGACGTCGGGAAAGACCTCGTAGAATGCCTTCGTCACCTCCTGCAACTCGAAATCGTAATCGTCGCCTCTCACCCGCTCGTTACCGAAGCCGCCGACGACCATGTTCACGACGTGGCTGGCGTACTGCATGCTGTCGCCGATCCTCACCACGCGCGATTCGGGAAGGTTGAGCGGGGCGACCGGCAGGCGAATGTGTACTCTCTCGAATTCGTCCTCTTCGGATTCGTCCTCTTCGGTCTCGTTGTCCGCCTCGACCGGCTTCGGGATCTTGAGCGTGCCGAAGTACACGAAGGGACTGTCGAACCCGCGGCGTCGCCGCCCGATGGCATCCCACAGCTCCGCCCCGGTCCAGCTCGGGTTGAATGTGGTCACGAGACGTCCGAAGAAGGTCCGCGTCTCGGTGCGGGTCCAGTTTTCGGTCACGACTTCTCCGGCAGCGCTCGACCAGCGCTCGAATTCCACCGTCTCGATGTCGCCCGCTACCAGGAAGTGATCGAAGGCGAGCCCTTCATTGCTGTCGGCGCGAATCAGGCGGGGTTGCGGGTCGAACCAGAGCGGTCGCCCGTCCGGCGATTCCTCCTCCTCTGCGTCGGCCATCCGGAGCTGCGGAATCCTGGTGACTCCCGACCACGTCTGCCGGGCAACCAGCTCGGGCGTACCGCAGACGAAGGCGGGCTCGGGGGGGAGGGCGGCCAGCCAGGCCGCCGAGGCGTCGCGGTCCGCCGCCGCGATCTCTTCCTGCGCGGCGGGCCGGGTCGGCCACGGTGACATCAGAATCACCGCGGCGCCGGCGCACGCCGCGATCCGTGTCGGCGCCCAGGGAAGCACCGGACGGATCTCGGTCGTGCGACGGCGGGCGAAGACCATGCAGGCGCTCTAGCGGGAGGAGTCGTCCTCTTCACTCTCCAGGGCGCCAGCCAGAATGACCGCCATCGAGTAGTTCCCCTCGTGGCAGGCGTATTCGAAGATCGGCGCCGGATTCCACTGCATCGGTATTTCGTACGTCCAGGGTGCCGTCCACGTGCTCGAGTCGTTCACCGTCACCTCGTACAGCATCACCTCGGGTGACGCCCGGGTGAAGCGCTCGGTGAGCTGCAGGTCGGCGGTGGCCCCGCCGCGCATGAAGCTGGTCTCGCGCAGGAAGTTGACGGTCTCGACGACGAGGGTGTCGCCTTCCCAGTGCCCGCGCGATTCGCCCGCCCACTGCCGCAGGCCGGTGAACGGGCGGCCGTCGAGGGGAATGACGCGCGGGTTGTGGTTCATCTCGTTGTAGATGACGACCGCGTCGGGCGTCTGGAAGAGCTGCATGTTGTTGTTGTAGCCCCCCGGGGTCATCGGCGGCCCGGCGTTGAAGCCGACGATGCAGCGCACCTGCAGCCCGTTGGCGCCGAGATCGTCGACCCAGCCGCCCGGCGTCGGCTGGTGCGGACCCGTGTTCCTGCGCGCCTCGGCCAGCGCGTCGCGTCTGGCCTGCGCCCCCGCCGTCAACGCGGGAATGCGGCCGGAGGGCGGATCGATGACCAGCGAAGTCCGGTTGGTGGAGACGGCCGAGGTGCCGCGGTCGAACCAGAAGTTGTTGTACGACCCCGGTGCGCCGTCGACTCCCCGATCAACGTTTCCGGACGGGTCCGCCTCCGTTCGTCGCGCGGGCCGCGCCGCGAGGTCCGCGTTCCGGTCGAGCGCCGCCTGCTCGAGCTCGGCAGCCTCTTCCGCGGTCAGGAACTCCTGCTCGGCGCGGTCTTCAGGGCGTTCCATTGGCGTGATGGTGCGGAAGTCCCAGACTCCCTGCAGGTCGGGGTGGCCCCACGGCGTGGGGGGCACGCCGCCCTGCGCGGCGACCGGTGTCGGAGCCAGCGCCACGATTGCCAGGATCGTCAACAAACCCGCGATTCGTCCGCGCCCCATCTGAAACCTCCTGCGGAATCGGTACCGAAGATCGCCTGGTGCCCAGAACGTCACAATAGCACGGGTCGATTGGCTTCCAGAACGCACTCGGCGTCCCCCGTTCCAGGCTGCGGCCGATCCGACGCGGGACCTTCCGCCCCCGCGATTGCGCTGGCTCCGCCTGGGGTGTAGTCTGCGTACGTCAGGGGTCCGTATGGACGCCGGGGGGGAGACCGATGAGGACGCTGGCGATTGCGCTCGTGAGTGTCGGTGTGCTGCTGGCCGCGGCAACCGGAGCCGCGCACCACTCGTTCTCGGCGGAGTTCGACATCGAGAAGCCGATCACGCTCGAGGGCAGGCTGACCGAGCTGGAGTGGGTCAATCCCCACGGGTGGATCCACATGGATGTCGAGAATCCCGACGGCACGGTGACGAACTGGGCGGTCGAGATGGGCAACCCGACCGCGCTGCTGCGGCGCGGCCTGCGCCGGGGCGACTTTCCGCCCGGAATCGAGTTCGTGGTCGAGGGGTACGAGGCGAAGGACGGCTCGCCGACCGCCAATGCAATCACCGTGACGTTTCCCGACGGGCGCGACTTCTTCGCCGGCTCCTCGGGCACCGGTGCTCCGGTGCCGCCGGGGCAGCGCTAGGAGTCTGCGCCGTAGAACGGCGTAGACTTCTAGTCAGGCCGGTTGGGCGGCAATCGGATGCCGCAGCGCGACCGCAGCGGTCGCGTTCGGCGACGATTGTCGGGCTAGGAGTCTTCGCCGTAGATTGTCGGGCTGGGAGTCTTGCGCCGCTACCCGGCGAGCGGAGGGAGTTCTCCGGCGCGCGCTGCGACGCGCGCGCCCCGTCCCGGAGGTGATCATCGTGTCCACGTGGTCCATGCCGGTTGTCGTCGCGGCCGTCTGTCTTTGTCTGTTCGGGGCGCCGCCGGCGGCCGCGCAGACGCCATCCGGCGCCGCGGAAGCGTACACGCCGCCGCGCACGCCGGACGGGCAGCCCGACCTGCAGGGCATCTGGCAGGCGCTCAACACCGCCGCCTGGGACATCCAGGACCACCGGCCGAGCGCCGGGGTACCGGCCGGCCAGGGGGTCGTCGACGGGAACGAGATCCCGTACCAGCCGTGGGCGCAGGCGCAGAAGCAGGAGAACTACGAGAATCGGCTCACCGCGGATCCCAATCGGCAGTGCTATCTGCCGGGCGTGCCGCGGATCACCTACATGCCGTATCCCTTCCAGATTCTCCAGTTCTCCGACCGCGTCCTGATCCTGTACGAGTACGTGCACGCCTCGCGCACCGTCTACATGGACGGCAGCCCGCACCCGGAGGGGCACATCGATTTCTGGATGGGGGACTCGCGCGGGCGCTGGGAGGGCGACACGCTGGTGGTCGACGTGATCCACTTCAACGACCGGACGTGGTTCGACGACGCCGGCAATTTCCACAGCGAAGCCCTGCACGTGGTCGAGCGCTACACGCCGACCGGGCCGGATCACCTGCGCTACGAGGTCACCATAGAGGACCCGAAGGTGTTCACGCGGCCCTGGACGATGTCCATGCCCCTCTATCGCCGGCAGGAAGCGAACGTCCAGCTCCTGGAGTACGAGTGCTTCGCCTACTCCGAGGAGGAGCTGGCGGCCGACAAGTGATCCGACGGCGCGATTGTCGATGGAGGATCCGATGAGCAGAAGGTGCATCCGAGCCGCGGTCGCGGCAGCGACTCTCGTCGCCACGGCGTGGCTGGCGCCCCAGCCGGCGGTTGGACCGGGCGGCGCCGGGCAGCTTCTCGCGGTGGTCGAAGCGGCCGGCGCGCGCGGCGAGGGCTCCGGCGAGGGCGGCGGGCAGGCGACGGATCTGCCGCGCACGGCGGACGGACATCCCGACATGCAGGGCTATTGGGACGGTGGTCCGGCCAATGCTTCGCACAGCATCGAGGACGGCTGCTGCGATGCCATCCACGCCCGGATGCAGAGCCGGGGTCCGGAGCGGCTCGGACTGCCCTTCCAGTTGATCGTCGATCCTCCGGACGGGCGGATCCCCTACCGGCCGTGGGCGGCGGAGAAGCGCGTCGAGTTCCTGTTCGACATGGAGACGCCGACCGAGCTCTCGCACATCGATCCCGAGGACCGCTGCCTGCTGAACGGGGTGCCGCGCAGCAACTACCGCGGGGACATCGAGATCCGTCAGAACGGCAGCCACGTGGTGATGCTCTACGAGTGGGCCCACGCCTACCGGGTCGTGCCGATGGACGGCCGTCCCCACATCGGCAGGGACATCGCGCTGTTCAACGGCGATTCGCGGGGCCGCTGGGAGGGCGACACCCTGGTCGTCGACGTGACCAACTTCAACGACGTGCCGTGGATCGACTCGCACGGCAGCTTCTACAGCGAGCAACTCCACGTGGTGGAGCGCTGGCGCATGCTCGACGCCGACACTCTCCGCTACGAGGCCACCATCGAGGACCCGGCGGTGTTCACGCAGCCCTGGACGCTGGCGTTCGACATGGGACGCATCGGCGGCGAGGGCTACGAGTTCTACGAAGAGGCGTGCTGGGAAGGGGTCACCAACCGGCGCCGGCTGGCCGCGGGACGGATAGCCGTCGCCAACGGCGAGCGCTTCATGCACACGCACGAGGATCCGCAGCAGTAGGCTGTCCGGCGGCCGTCGGGTTCGGGCACCGGTTGCTCTCGCGTGTGCAGAGCCGGCCCGACCATGTCGGGGCCTGCGCCGCCGTGGCGTTACGTCCCGCGTTAAGGTGCACCGGGGATCGTTTCGACCCGATGCCGCTGCACACCGCCGACGCGTTGATTCTACGGACCTACAAACTGGGCGAGGCGGATCGCATCGTCGTGTTCCTGACCGCCGACCGGGGCAAGCGCCGCGGCGTCGCGAAAGGGGCACGCCGGACCCGCTCCTCGTTCTCCGGCGCGCTGGAGCCGATGACGCGGGGGCGCGTCGCCTACTTCGAACGGGAACGGCGCGAGTTGGTGCGGCTGCGTTACGTGGAGCCGGTCTGCTCGCCGCTGGCCAGCGACAGCGTGGAGGCGCTCGCTCACGCGGGGTACTTCGCCGAGCTGATCGACGAATGGGCTCCGGAGGCGGATCCCAACGAGAAGTTGTTCCGGCTGGGGACCGCCGTGGTCGAGTCGCTTGCGGCCGGTATCCCCATCGGCCGGCTCGCGCGCTACTTCGAGTTCTGGCTGCTGCGGCTGCAGGGCGTCTACCCGCCGGTCACGGCTCCTCCGGACGAGGGCGGCGGGCTGTCGTCCGCCGCGATGTCGTTCCTGGCCGCGGCCCGGGTGGTCGGTCCGATGGAGCTCGGCTCTGTCGAGCTGTCCGCGGCGGCGGACCGAGAGCTCGTCCGAGTCCACCAGCGGCTGATCAGGACGCACCTGGACAAGGAGCTGAAGTCGGTGCGCGTCGTGCGATCGCTGACGCGCGCCCCGCGCGGCGATTGAGACGGTCTCCCGCCAACTGACGGCGCCGGGCGGGTCGGACGGCTGGCCGATGCCGCCGCCGTCAAGAGGCGCGGACGGGCTCGCCGTTTCGGCTTCTGTCGCCGGCCGCCTTGACACGTGCCAAGTTGGCGGCAAGACTGCTTTCCGTCCATCCGTGCCTTCGGGACCTCGGCTCATCGCGGGAGCGTGAACCATGTCGCGGCCTGTCGTCTCGTTATCGGTGGCGTTCGCGATGGCTCTGGGGATGGGCCTGCTCGTGGTCGAGCCCTTCTCGCCGGGCGCTGACGAAGCGCTGCACGCAGCGGCCGGCCAGAGTGCCGCGGCCGAGGTCGAGCCGTTCACGATCGACGTCTCGGAAGAGATCCTCGTGGACCTGCGCGAGCGCCTGATGCGCGCCCGCCTGCCGGACGAGCCGGAAGGCGTCGGGTGGCAGCTCGGGATGAACCAGGCCTACCTGCAGCAGCTCATCGAGTACTGGCGCGACGAGTTCGACTGGCGGGAGCAGGAGCGCCGGCTCAACGAGCTCGAGCAGTTCAAGACCCGCATCGACGGCCTCGACATCCACTTCGTGCACCGCCGGTCGCCCGAGCCGGACGCGTTCCCCCTGATCCTGACCCACGGCTGGCCCGGCACGTTCGCGGAGTTCGCCAAGGTGATCGGACCGTTGACCGATCCGGTCGCCCACGGGGGCCGGGCGGAGGACGCGTTTCACGTCGTGGCGCCGTCGATACCCGGCTACGGCTTCTCGGACCGGCCGCCGCGCCTGGGGTACGGCAGGGATCGGACCGGCGCCATCTTCGCCGAGCTGATGGCGCGCCTGGGCTACGAGCGGTACGGCGCCCAGGGCGGCGACCTCGGCGCCGGCATCAGCCGCTGGCTGGCCGTCAACGACGCCGAGCACGTGGCCGGCCTGCACCTGAACCTGTGCAGCGCCGACCCGCCCGATCCGGAGGACCCGACCGCCGGGGTGCCGCCCGAAGAGGTGGCGCTGATGCGCGAGCGCGCCGCCTTCTGGACCGACGAGGAGCGGGGCTACAGCCACATGCACGGCACAAAGCCGCAGACCCTCGGCTACAGCCTGAACGATTCGCCGGTGGGGCTGGCGGCGTGGATCGTCGAGAAGTACCGGAGCTGGTGCGACTGCAACGGCGATCCGGAGACGCGCTTCAGCAAGGACGAGCTGCTGACGACGCTCACCATCTACTGGGCCACGGAGACGGCGACCTCGGCGGCCCGCTACTACTACGAGGGCCGGCACGGGGGCAGCTCGCCGGAGCCGGCGCGCATTGAGGTGCCGACCGCCTGCGCGGCGTTTCCGGGCGAGTTCCGGTTCACGCCGCGGCGCTGGCTGGAGGCGCGCTACAACCTGGTGCGCTTCACGATGATGCCCAGCGGGGGGCACTTCGCGGCGGCCGAGGAGCCGGAGCTGTTCGTCGACGACCTGCGGGCGTTCTTTCGAGAGCTGAGGAATCCGGGGTGAACACCCGCCGCCGGCTGTCGGTCGCCGGCGTCACTGCGGCAGCGCCATCGCGACCAGCTCGCTCCCCATGTCGTCCCAGCCGACGGTGGCGATGATGTACTGGCGGCCGTCGACCATGTAGGTCATCGGCGCGCCGGTGGTGCCGCCCGGCAGCTCGATCTCCCACACGATCTCGCCGGTCGCCTTGTCGTAGGCGCGGAACGTCTTGCCGCCGGGGCCGTTCCACCACTGCGGCAGCGTCGCCACGCCGGTGTTGCCCCCCTCGCCGAGGAAGACCAGCGATTTGGTCACCAGCACCGACGCGCGTCCGCCCTGGCCGAGCCACGGCAGGTCGAGGTCGCGCAGCGCCGGGTGGTCCCGCGGTCCCTCGCCGTTGGGGACCTGCCAGGCGATGTCGCCGGCGTTCAGATCGATGGCGGTGAGGCGGCCGTACGGCGGCTTGAACATCGACAGCCCCTGCGGGCCGATCAACGGCGTGTACCGCTGACGGACCAGCCGCACGTCGGCGCGCGGGTGCTCGGACGGGGTGAGCGCGACCACGTTCTGGCTGTAGGCGGAAGGGACGTAGAGCACGCCGGTTTCCGGATCGAACCCGGCCCCGCTCCAGCTCGCCCCACCGGCGGTCCCGGGGCTGAAGATGGTCCCCTGCTTCGCGCCGGGGCTCTCTTCGAGCACGATCGGGGCGGTGAACATCGGTCCCCAGACGTACCGGTCCAGGATCTCGATGGCTTCCTGCCGCAGCTCGGGGGTGAAGTCGATGAGGTCGTCGACGGTCACCCCCTGCAGCTCGAACGGCGGCGGCTTGGTGGGGAAGGGCTGCGTCGGCGAGAGCTGCTCGCCCGGCACGTCGGACGCCGGAACCGCCCGCTCCTCGATCGGCCAGACCGGCTCGCCGGTGGCGCGGTCGAAGACGTACACGAACGCCTGCTTGCTCGGCTGGGCGACCGCCTTGATCGGCCGGCCGTCGACGGTGATATCGACCAGCACCGCGGAGGAGGCGAAGTCGTAGTCCCAGACGCCGTGGTGGATTGCCTGGAAGTGCCAGATGCGCTCGCCGGTCCGGGCGTCGACGGCGACCAGGCTCTCCGAGAACAGGTTGTCGCCCGGTCGATGTCCGCCGTAGTAGTCGTTGGTCGGCGTCGACAGCGGCAGATAGACGATGCCCAGCTCCGGGTCGCCGGTCGGGTGCGCCCACATGTTGGTGTTGCCGCTGTACTCCCACGACACGCGGTCGTCGACCGGGTCGACGCCCCACGTCTCTACCCCGAACTCGTTCTCCAGCGGGATGGTGTGGAATGTCCAGAGGTGCTCGCCCGTCCGCACGTCGAACCCGCGGACGTCGCCGCGCGGCGATTCCTTGTTGGCGACCCGCTGGTTGGTGGTGATGTCCTCGACGTAGGAGCCGATGACGACCACGTCGTTGACGATGACCGGGGCCGAGTTCCAGTAGAACTCCGGGAACGGGCGGATGAGGCCGAGCCGCAGGTCCACCTCGCCCGATTCGCCGAAACCGGCGTCCCGCTCGCCCGTACGGGCGTCGACGGACACGAGCTTCGGGCCCAGCGTGGCGAGGACCCGCGCCTCCTCGCCGTCGGTCCACCAGGCGATGCCGCGCGTCTGGCGCACTCGCACGCCGTCGCTCGGCCCGGTGTTCCAGAGCACCTCCCCGGTGGTCGGCTCCAGCGCCGCGATGGTGCCCAGGCCGGTGCTGAAGTAGAGCATCCCGCCCGCCATCAGCGGGGTAGTTTGCGATCCGACCGGGCCGCGCGTGGCGTCGCCGTCGCGGATGGCGTCGGGGATGACCGGTTGCCGCCAGACGATCTCCACGTCGCTCACGTTCTCGGCGTTGATCTGGTCGAGCGCGGAGTACTTCGTGCCCGCCTGGTCGGCCGCGTAGGACGGCCATTCGACGGTCTGGCCGGCCGCGGGCGCGGCGAGACCGAGCACGAGGGCCGATGCCGGAGCCAGAACGCGGGTCGCTACGGCGGCCAGACCGATTCGGGTTGCGACGTGACGCATCTCGACCTCCTTTGCCGAACGGAAGTCAGTGTACCGTCAACCCGGACTATGGGAAACGCCGTGGAAGCATCGGTTTCTTCCGGAACCCGGAGTTCGCCACGGACTCCCGGACGATGGTGTCACTCGATCTCCATCGGCAGTCGCACGTCCGTGTCTCCGCCGATGACCAGCGTGTAGGTGCCTCTCTCCCACGTCCCGGTCGGCGAGGCGAAGTACAGGTGGCCCCGCGCGCAGGGTCCGCTCCGAGCGGCGTAGACCTCCGTTTGTCGGATGCCGTTGTCGACGAAGAACCGGAAGCCGTGCGTGGGTCGACAGCGGCCGCGGGGAAGGTAATCTGTGACCGGATCCATCGCGAGCGTATGGAGCTGCAAATGCAATGGAAGCAGCTCGGCACGGGCCCGCCGGTAGTCGCGTTGCGAGGTCAGCGGTACCTCCACGCCGTTCGGCCGTACGATGGAGAAGTCACGGCGCGCGACTGTCACCGCGCTACCCGACAGGACTTGTATTCCTACGTCGATGAGCAGCCACTTCGGGTCGTGGTCGCCCCAGGAATAGTGGTGCGCCGCGACGATATGAAGACGGTCGCTCTTGTATTCCACCGCGTTGCGCTCGACCTGGTTGGCTGCGTCCGGTCGAACGACCGCGTCGGTCTGCGCGCGAAGCTCGCCGGTGGACGGCACACCGGCGAGCAGGACGGCGACGAACGCGGTAGCGGCCGCGATACCCAGGGCACGCATGGGTTGTGTCTCAATCGATGTCGAACGGCAGCCGTATGTCCGTGTCGCCGTCGATGACCAGCGTGTAGGTGCCACCGCCCCACGCGCCGTCGGGCGCCTCGAAGAACAGGTCGCCCCGGACGCACGAGCCCTGCCAGCTCGCGTGGACTTCGGTTTGTCGCAGCTCCCCGGTGGGGACGAAGAACCGGAAGTTGTGGTCTGCGCAGGGGACCGGGAAGAAGCCCGCGATCGGTCGCTCTCGCGTGTGGAGCTGCAGCATCATGGGCCTCAACTGCCGATGGGCGCGCCGGAAAGCGGGCAGGGTGCTCAGCGGCACACGCAGGTCGTCTGGTCCCTCGATGGAGAAGTCGCGGCGCGCCACCCTGATCGGGTCGCCCGACCTGACGTCCATCGCGACGTCGACGAGCAGCCACCTGGGGTCGTTGTTCTCTGGAAAATAGTAGTGCACCGCGACGACCTGCAGGCGGTCGCTGGTGTATTCGACGATGTCTCGTCCCGGACGCTTTATTTCATGGGGTTCGTCGACCGTCGCTTCCAGCGCCGGGTGTTCGGCCGTGAGTGGTGGCGCGGCGAGCAGGACGGCAGCGAGCACGAGGACGGTAGCGATGAGCGGGGAACGCATCTGGTCATCTCCCAACCCAGGCGCGGCATCTCTCTCCATCGTAGCGGAATTCAGCCGCTACGGACTGCCGAGTGTCAGTGGATCTCGATTGGCAGGCGTGCGTCCGCGTCACCGCCGATGACCAGCGTGTACGTGCCACTGCTCCAAGTGCCCGTGGGCGAGGCGAAGAACAGGTCACCCCGGAGGCACCCGCCTAGGAAGGCATCGACCACGGTGTGCCGGATGCCGCTGTCGACGAAGAATCGGAAGTCGTTTATGGCGTACCGTGCGCACCCCCCGCCCGAGAAGTAGTCGCCGATCGCGTCCCGGCGGTCGTAGAGCGCAAGCAACATCGGCAGCAGCTCGGCACGAGACCGTCGGTACTCGCGCTGCGAGGCCAACGGCAGGTTCTCGCCGTCCGGCCGTACGATCGAGAAGTCGCGGCGCGCGACGGTCAGAGAGCCGCCCGACGTGACCTTTATCCCGACATCGATGAGCAGCCATCTGGGGTCTTGAGGACCTTGAAAGTAGTAGTGCGTCGCGATGATCTGCACGCGGTCATTGCGGTACTCCACGATGTCGTCTTCCAGGCGATTCACGGAACTGGACTCTTCGACAGAAGCGTCCTGGGCGCGGGCGCCGCCAGCCAGCAGGGCACCGGCAAGCACGCCGGCGAAGGCGAAGTATGGGGTCCGCATCGGTTGTCTCCTTGCGGGCGCGGCGGCCCCGACTGGGCGGCGCTCCGCATCCACGCCCGCACTCCCGGCGTCGACCACAACCGGAAGCTGTTGCTCGACCGCATCCTGCGCGCGCGCGGCGCGTGCGGCGATCGACGACCTGGAGGAT
Organism: Acidobacteriota bacterium; assembly: GCA_009861545.1. Lineage (NCBI taxonomy): Bacteria > Pseudomonadati > Acidobacteriota > Acidobacteriota bacterium. The sequence goes on from VXME01000006.1 coordinate 16,205, forward strand.
CGTGTTGGCGCGGGCGTGGTCGAGCGCGGCACCGATGCCTCCGCGCGCTCGCGCCCGGTCTCGTGGTGGGGACGGTTGCGAACACGCCCGCGGGAAAGGAAGGAGTCGCGGCGGCCGGGGTGACGGGAAAGCACCCCGGCCGCCCAAGAGGCGCTACGACAGGCCGGACAGCTCCTTCAGCTTGCCCGTGCTGTCGCCGAAGTTGTCCACGCGAACGCCGAGCCGGTGCAGCATGGTGAGCTGCAGGTTGGTCATCGGGTTCGTGTCCGCCGGATACACGAGGTGGCGGTTGCCCCGGATGGCGCCGCCGTCGTGTCCCAGCAGCAGCAGCGGGACGTTGTTGTACTGGTGGGCGTCGCCGTCCCGTATCGGCGCGCCGTAGAGCAGCATCACGTTGTCGATCAGCGAGCCGTCGCCGTCCGGCGTGCCGGCCAGCTTGGCCACGAACTCGCTGAAGAGCGACACGTGGTACTCGTTGATCTTCTTCACCTTCTCGATCTTCTCGCGGTCCCCGCGGTGGTGCGTCAGCGGGTGGTGCGGGTCGGCGACGCCGATCTGCGGATAGGTGGTCCCGCTCTGCTCGCGGCCGATCATGTAGGTGAAGACGCGCGTGGTGTCGGTCTGGTAGGCCAGCACGAGCAGGTCGTACATCAGCCGCGCGTGGTCCTCGAACGAGACGGGGATGCCGGCGGGCGACTCCAGCAGCGGCAACTCGCGGTCGGCCTGCGATTCGGCGATCTGGATACGCCGCTCGATCTCGCGCACGGCGTCGAGGTAGTTGTCCAGCTTGCGCTGGTCCTCGCCGGCCAGGCCGCCTTGCAGCTTCGCCACCTTGTCCATCACCGCGTCGAGGATGCTGCGCTGCTGCTTCGCCCGGGCCCGCCGCACGCCCGTGTCGGTGCTGCCGGCGTCGCCGAACAGCCGCTCGAACACCATGCGCGGGTTCGTCTCGCGCGGCATCGGCGTCGTCTGGTCGTGCCACGAGATGTTGAGATACGCGCAACTGTAGCCGGTGTCGCAGGTGCTGACGCCGTTGAACGTGTCGGCGCCCTCCAGCGACAGCTCCAGCGACGGCAGCCGCGTCTGGCGTCCCAGCACCTGGGCCGCGAACTGGTCCATCGAGGTGCCGAGATCGAGCTCCGACCCTTGGGTCTGCTCGGCATGGAGACCGGTCAGGAACGCCGCGGCGGGACGCGAGTGCGACCCGAGCGCCTCGCCGGGGCGGGCGAAGGCGGCGCGGTTGTCCAGGTTCGTGAGAATGGTGAGGTGCTCGCGCACCGGCTCCATCGACCGCAGCAGCCGCGGCAGCTCGAAGCCGGCGGCCTCGGTGGTCGGCGTCCAGTCGCCCTCCTGCGTGATGATCCCGTTGGGCACGTAGACGACGCCGAGCCGCTTGGTCGGGTTCGCCGCCGTCTTCGCCAGCGCCGTGAACGCCGGCACCATGCTGTCCAGCAGCGGCAACGCCAGCGCCGTGCCCACGCCCCGCAGCACCGTGCGGCGCGGGATGGCCTTCTTCGTGACGATCATGATCCAACCCTCCTCAACTGAAACGGCGTGCTCTCGATGATACCCATGATCAGGGCGGACCAGCGGTAGTCGCTGGCCGTCGCGTCGCGCACGATCTGCCGGACCACCGGCCGGTCGTAGTGTTCCAGCCGCCGGCCGAGTCCGTACGTCAGCAGCTTCTCGGTCACCGTCCGGGTGAACTCCTGCCGCCGGTCCAGCAGGAGCTGCCGTAGCCCGCCCGGCCCCTCGAAGCGCTGGCCGTCCGGGGTGATTCCGGAGGCGTCGATGGGCGGGCCCGGCTGCCCCGGGAACCGCGGATCGTCGGTGGTCCGCCAGCGGCCGATCGCGTCGAAGTTGTCGAGCGCGAAGCCGAGCGGGTCCATCAGGCGGTGGCAGACCGCGCAGCTCGGGTTGGCGCGGTGCGCCTCCATCCGCTCGCGCTGCGACCTCGGCGCCGCCCCGGCAGTGGTGTTCTCCTCCAGCGGCGGCACGTTGGCCGGCGGCGCCGGCGGCGGTGCCCCGAGCACCCGCTCGAGCAGCCACTTCCCGCGGTTCACTACCGACGTGCGGGTGGAGTAGGAGGTGAGCGTCAGGATGCTCCCCTTGCCGATGATCCCGGCCCGCTGTTCGTCCGGCAGCGTTACGCGCCGGAAGTGGTTTCCGTAGACGCCCGGAATCCCGTAGTGGCGGGCCAGCCGCTCGTTCAGGAACGTGTAGTCGGCGCGCAGCAGGTCGATGGCGCTGGCGTCTTCGCGGAGCTGGCTGGCGAGGAACAGCTCGGTCTCGTGCTGCATCGCCTGGCGCAGGTTCTCGTCGAACGCCGGGAAGATGGTCGGGTCCGGCGCCACGTTGCGGATCTTGTGCAGCTCGAGCCAGCGGTCGAAGAAGTTGCGCGCCAGTCCGTCAGAGCGCGGATCCGCGAGCATCCGGCGCACCTGCCGCTCCAGGACGGCCGGCTCCGACAGCGTTCCGCGCTCGGCCAGCGCGAGAAGCTCGTCGTCGGGGATGCTGTTCCACAGGAAGAACGACAACCGCGACGCCATCTCCACGTCGCCGATGCGGTAGACGGCGACCTCCGGATCGGCCGGGGGACGCGGCACGCGGAACAGGAACTCCGGATCGACCAGCACCCGCTCCAGCACGGTCTGGATGCCGGCATCGAAGTTCCCCGCCTGCCGCCCCGACTCGAAGAAGCCGTAGAGGTGCTCGACGTCGGGTTCGGTCACCGGACGCCGGTAGGCGCGGCGGGCCAGGGTGCGGATGATCTCCCGGGCGCAGTCCGCTTCGGCGCCGTCGTCTCCCGGACTGCAGACGAATAACCGCTGCCGGCTGGTCACCTGCTGCGGGGTCATGCCGTCGAACGGGCCGCCGATGACGACGTCGCCCACCGCGGGATTGCCGTCCATCTCCTCGTCGGTGCTGTAGCCGAAGGTCGACATGTCCACCGGCGGCTGCAGAACCCCCTCTTCGAGGGCCGGGTTGCGCACGAAGGCGACCCCTACCGTCCGCAGGCCCGCCTGCACCTGGACGCGCACCTCGAAGTCGTCGTCGGCGTGGTTCGCGTACCACTCCCACTCGGCCCCGCCCATGCCGGAGCTGCCGCAGAAGCTGGCGATGCAGCGCTCGGCGTCCGCGCTGAGGCCGCCGCCGGCGATGAACGTGGCGACCAGGGCGCCGTCGAGCCGCACGTCGAGCGGATGCGCGCTGTTGCCGATGCCGCGGATGTAGTTGTAGAAGTTGCGGCGCAGGCCGACCCGGATGCTGTACTCCCCGTCGAGCGGGAAATAGTGGCGCACCGCGATGCCGCCGCGGGTGCCGAACGGCAGGTCGTCGCTGTTGTGCTCGTCCTGGATCTCGCGGTCGGGGACGCGGTAGGTGTCGAAGCGGGCGCGCAGCCCGGCGTCGCCGATGGCGAGCTGGCTCACCTGGCGGGCCGCATACAGGTAGCGCTCCATCAGCGTCGGCGACACCGACAGCACGTCGGCGATGTTGTCGAAGCCCTCGTCCTCGTCGTCCGGCGGCAGCAGCGCCTCCGGGTCGATCTCCAGCCCGAGCAGATCGCGGATGGCGTTGCCGTACTCCAGGCGGTTGAGGCGGTGCACCGTGGTGCGCCCGGGATTCAGGTCGTCGGCCGCGGCGCCGTCGAGCTCGGCCTCCAGCCAGTCCGCCACCGCGTCGTAGGTGGCTTCGTCGGGGCGCGGCCGGCCCACCGGGGGCATCATCCGGGCGCGGAGCTTCAGCGCCACCGTTTCCCAGTCCGCGGCATGCGCCGCCACGTCGGCCGCGTCGATCCCCTGCAGCGAGATGGGCACGCTGCCGGCCGCAGCTCCCCGGTCGCTGTGGCAGCCGACGCAGTAGCGGTTGAGCATCGCCCGCACCTGTGGCGCATCGACGGACGGCGCCGTCTCGGCCGCTGCGGTCTGCGCGGAGGGCACGTGCGGATTGGCCCCCTCGGGCCCCGCACCTGCCACCCCGACCGACAGGCACAGCAAACCTGCGGCTGTGAGCCCGAGCCAGGGGTCTGCCCCCCGAATCGCCGTGTGCCGACGCACCGTCGCGATCCGGCTCGCTCTAGCGTGTGACATCACATCACCTCAATACCGTTTCGGCTCGGCCTCGCGGCTGGACTCTCGCTAGCCGGCGCAACGCACGAGCGTGTCGCCCTCGTAGCACATCATCGACAGCGGGGTTCGCTCGCGCTCGTTCATCGCCTGCATGTCGCCGCCGTGCTCGACGAGCAGGTCGATGACCCCCGACCACGCCTTGAAGACGGCCGAGTGCAGGGCGGTGTCGCCGCCGTCGTTGCGGGCGTTCACGTCGGCGCCCAGGCTCAGGGCGAAGCGCGTCGCCTCCAGGTTCGGCCGCTCGTCCGAATGCAGCGCCTCGGCGACCTCCGGCGGCACGCGCCGGTAGTGGCGGTCGATCTCGCCGTTGCTCCAGTCGGCGCCGGCCGCCATCATCAGGGGCGTCGTCCCGTCCCGCAGCGGCAGGTGCGGATCGGCCCCGTGCTCGGCGAGGATGCGCATGATCTCCACGTCGACGTACTTGGCGGCCAGCAGGAACGGGGTGGCCCCGGCGAGCGATGCCGGCAGGATCCACCAGTGGGTCGCCCGCGGCACGCGGCTGCCCCCGGTGAGGCGGACGTCGGGGTCGGCGCCGTTCTCGATCAGCGTCCTGACCAGCGTCGCGTCGGCGCGCAGCACCGCCGTGTGCAACGCCGCATAGCCGGCCCCGGCCGCGTTCGGATCGGCCCCTCGCTCCAGCAGGAACGCGGCCAGGTCGCCGTGGCCGCTGAAGCTGGCGGTCACCAGAGCGGAGGCGCCGTCGGGTCCCGTCTCGTTCACGTTCGCGCCGGCGTCGAGCAGCAGCCGGGCGCTCTCCACCTGGCCGTGCCGCGCCGCGAACAGCAGCGAAGTGAACCCGCCCAGCGCCAACTCGCGGGCGCGCTCGTCGCCCCGGCCGCCGACGCTCACCAGCAGCGAGCGCGTCTCGGTGCGCGCATGGACGTCGGCGCCGTTCTCGATCAGGATCCGCACTACGTCCGGATGGCCCTGCGCCACCGCCCACATCAGCGCCGTCTGGCCCCGCGACGCTTCCCGCGCGTTCACGTTGCTCGCCCCGTGCTCCAGCAGGGCGGCGACCGCGTCGGCGTTCCCCGTCCGGGCGCAGGTCATCAACGCTGTCTCGCCCATGGTGGTGGCGGCGTTCGGGTCGGCTCCGGCGGCCAGCAGCCGCGCGACGAGCGGGGCGCTGCGGTTGATGCAGGCAAGCGACAGGGGCGTGACGCCGTAGGCGTTGGCGGCGTCGGCGTCGGCATCGGCGCCGAGCAACAGGTCGACCGATTCGGGATCGTCCCACCGGACCGCCCAGTGCAGCACCGTGGCGCCGTCGGCCTCGGGCGCGTTCACGTCGGCGCCCTGCTCGATCAGGGCGCGGACCGCGGCGTGGTCTCCGCTCCGGATTGCTTCCTTGAGCTGCAGGTCGGCGGCCTCGGCGGGCAGGCTCATGCCAGCCAGCAGCACGACTGCCAGTAGGCCGACGGTCGGGGCCCCGGCTCCGGTGCGCATGCTCCCCCCTCGTGTCTCGGCTTCCGCGTATCCGACGGCGCCACCGAACGAACGAGCTACGACCGAACGGGCAGGTGAAGGATGCAGAGGATTATACGTGCAATCTCGCGATCGGCCGACGACAATCCTCGCGATTCTCCGTCAGGTGGGCGGACAGATCACGGGGATCGTCTCGCGCTTGTTGCGACGATAGACCTGGAAATCGGTACGGTCCACCGTGATCACCGGATGATGCGGGTGCAACTCGCTCATGCGGATGAGACAGATGTCGGCCAGATCCGGTCGTCGATCCGCGTAGCGGTCCGCCAGTTCCGCCATCTTGACCAGATGATCGCCCGCGACGAAGGCGCTCTCGATGAGTCCTTCTCGAATCATGGCGAGGACGAGCGGCACGCTTTTCAGGTGGAAGGCAGTCTCCGCCAGCACGGCTTCGCATGTCAGGAGCGGCTTCGTTACCCGCGCGGCCAGGCCCACCGCCCAGTCGTGATAGCGATCCCTCCGGTTGGCGAACGCCACGAGAAATCCGGTGTCGGCGATGCCGATCATTCCGTGGCGAATCCCTTTCGGCTCGAGAGATCGCTCGGCCCGCTCACCGTGCCGGCAAGGCGCATGAACGAGCGGTTCTCAGCGTTCTCGCGCGCCTTCTCGAGTTGCTCGCGGATGATCTCGCCCTGCGACACGCCGGTCGTCGTCGACGCGTGCTTGAGCCACGCGGCAAGCTCCGGCGTAAGACGCACAGTGATTGTATGACTCATACGCCAGAAGCGTATCACGGTGCGCGCCGATAGATGATCGTCGCCGGGGCATATAGGTCCGGCTGTATCCGTTGCGGCCGTTCGTCATCGTGAACGTGCCGTCCGCCAGCACGGACGCCGTCAGCCAGTGGTCCTCGCACTCCTCCGACTCGCCGGTCGGGGCGACGATGAGTGTGGCGCCGCCGCCCTCGACGTCGACCCAGTAGATGTCCATCGTCTGGGCCATTACGGGTGCACCCGCGCCGATCATCCAGGTCAGGGCACAAGCCGGTGCGCCGATGAAGCCGCATCGTGTTCCGGCGTGCCGCATCCTGGCCGCCTTGGTCCCGCGAAGGATGCCAGTCTACCCCACTCGCGCGCGCCCGGGTCACCATTACATCGGCGCTCTGCGGTCCGGGATTCCTTGTCGATTCTGTCTCTTGGCGGATTCTCTGGGGCGATCGTCGAGCAGGACTCCAGATTGCAATGGTATGGGGGCGACCGGTACTGTCAGGCGTGCGGTGATCGCGTTTCGCGGGTCCGTGCGAGCGTTCGAAGGAGACTCCATGCGATGGTTCGAATGAGCGCGCCTGTCGGCTGGATGACCACGGGGCTCGGATGCATGTCGCTCGGCGTCTTCCTGGCCCTGTCGGCGTCCATCGAGATCGGGATGGCAATCGTCCTGCTCGGCTCCGGCGCGGTCGGCTTTGCGCTGGGCCTCACGCGGTCCCACGCCGCCGACCGCGCGCTCGTGGCCGAGGTCGAGCGGCAGATTGACGAAAAGCGCGCCCGGGACCTGCGCGAGGCGGAGGAGCGGTGGCGCGCCGAGGGCGTCTCACCGCTCGAGCAGTCCTACCGCGCGCTCCTGCGGCCGGGCGCTACCGAACGGACGGAGCCGCTGCCGGAGTTGGACGCGCGCCTTGGAGAGCTGATCCAGGCCCGCTGCGAGCGCGTGTGGCAGGGAATTCGGGAGCGGCGGTACGTGTACGAGAAGAACGGGCGAATCGTCGGCCTCGATGGGGGGGCAATCTTCGCCGAGCTTCGTGACGTCGTGAAGGAAGTCGCCCGTTTGTACAAGCGGGACGGAGACCGAGCCGAGCTGGAGGTACGCATCGGCGACGTCGCGCTGAGCGCCCGTTCCGTCATTGCCGAGCTCCTGCAGGCAGTGCGGCAGACACCGATTGTGGACGTCGCCGGCTGGACCGTGGCGGAAGTCGTGACGGCGCTCGAGCGAGTGCAGAAGGTGCGGCATCTCTACCGGAAGGTCACGCCCTGGAAGCACTACGTGTCGGGCCTGACGCTGGGCTTGCGCATCGTCATGGGCGCCAACCCGGTCACGCTGGCAGCCTGGACCATCGGCCAGGAGGCGGCCACGCGGATCGGGGGACATGTCCTCAAGACGTACGGCGAGGTCTGGTTGAAGGAGCTCTTCGAGGGGTCCGTTGCCCTGGTCTATCTGCGTGCGGCGCGCATGTACGACCCGCAGCAGACGTATCGGAGCGCCGACTGGCTGGCGCTCGTCGATGCGCTTCGCATCCACCGGCGCGTGCCGGGCATCGATCGGAACCGCAGGCTCCTGCTCGACTGCATCCTGCGCGCGCAGATTCCAGACGAGTTCGCGAAACTGGCCCTGCTGCGCGCCCTCGCCGCCGACGCCGAGCCGGACCTCACACTGACGCCGACGGTCGACCTCGCGTCGTTGGCGCCGGCGCAGCGACGCGCGGTCGCCGACTGTCTCGCCGCGATCCTGCAGAACATGCACGGATTGAACGAGAAGCAGGCCAGCGAGGAGATAGAGGCCATCGAGAAGCGGCTGTCGATCAGCTTGCCGCGCGACGAGTGGAGCGGCGGCGCAAGCCGTGCGGAGGTGCGGATCGACGCGGGTCTCGTCCGGCTCGCAGAGTTGGCGCGCGACCGATGTCGACTCGACATCGAGGAGGCTCGAGACGCGCTCGCCGGGAGTGTGTTCGCGGCGGCAGCGACAAAGCGACTCGGTGGCGTTGATGCGCACCGGGCACGGCTGGACCAGGTGCTGACGATGGTCTTCGACGGCGGTGACCGCGATGGGGTCTCTTTCGCCACGGGTGAACGATACCTTGTCGATCCGCTGCGCGTGCTGGTCGGCGATCCTCTGGCAGAGCCGCTGGCCGCGTCCATCGCGGATCTGATGGCCTCCGAAGGCCCGACGGGCTGGCAGGTCGACCACGACCACCTGGTGCTGGACAACGTGTCCGTGCTGCTTCCCGACCGCAAGCAAGTCGAAACGCTCTGGTCGAAGTACCTGAAGGCGGTTGAGTCCCGACTGCGCGGTCGCCTTCTGTACGGGAAACTGTCGACCGTCCCGCCGGTGTCGGCGCCGACGGTCCTGCGGCAGATCGGCAGCCAGGAGTTCCCGGCGCGCGATGACCGGACTGCCGCGCCCGTTCCGCCTCCCGCGCCTTGGCCGGTGGCGGTGTTCGAGGCGGAGGACGGCAGCGCGCGGGCGCGGTGGGTGTTGCTGTTCATCGACCGCGTCGTTGTCGGCGTTGTGCCGAGGCAGGAACTCGCGATTGACGTTGGGGAGCCGCGGACCCATCGGAAGGAAGATGTCCGTTTCGGGCGCTGGTCCGGCTACGTGACCGATTCCCTCGTGCTCCATTGCGGTGAGCAGCGTCTGACTATCGAAGGCCCTGTGATGGGGAGCTTCATCGGCCACTTCGGACCCGTGCTCCAGGCGCTGGACCTCGATGCCGGCGCGCTCGAGGTCATCAACCCATGACCAGACGCAGACTCCCGATCGGGTTGCAGACCCTCCGCGAGTTGCGCGAAGAGGACTGCTACTACGTCGACAAGACCGGCTTCATCGCCCGACTGGTAGACGAGGGCAAGCACTACTTCCTGTCGCGCCCGCGGCGGTTCGGCAAGAGCCTTTTCCTGGACACCCTCAAGGAGCTGTTCGAGGGCAACGAGGCGCTGTTCACCGGTTTGCACATCCACGACCGCTGGGACTGGTCGCTCCGCCATCCGGTCGTGCGACTCGACTTCGGTGCCGGACACTTCGGCGAGTCCGGCTACGTGCATACCAATACGATGGCGCAACTGGCGGCGGCCGGGCAGGATGCCGGGGTCACGGTAGGGCACGACACCGCGCCCGAGCGGCTCCGCGACCTGCTTCGGACGCTGCACGCGAAGACCGGCCGGCGCGTGGTGGTCTTGGTCGACGAATACGACAAGCCGATTCTGGACGCTCTCGATACGGCCGACGTCGCTCGGGCGAACCGCAACTACCTGCGGGGTCTGTACTCGACCATCAAGTCCAGCGACGCGCACGTTCGCTTCACGTTTCTCACAGGGGTCAGCAAGTTCTCCAAGGTGAGCGTGTTCTCCGGCCTCAACAACCTGACCGACATCACCCTCGATCCCTGCTACTCCGCAATCTGCGGCTATACCGAGGAGGACCTGGACGCGGTGTTCGCTCCAGAACTGCCGGGGCTGGACCGGGAGCGGGTCCGGGACTGGTACAACGGTTACAACTGGCTGGGGCCGGAGAAGGTCTACAACCCGTTCGACATCCTGCTGTTGTTCCGCCGACGCAGGTTCGCGGCTCACTGGTTCGAGAGCGCCACGCCGACGTTTCTCGTGGAAACGCTGTTCCGGCGCCGGGTCAGTACGCTGTCGCTGGACGGGATGCTGACGAGCAGCGAACTCCTCTCCTCGTTCGACGTGGAAGCCATCGCCACCGAGGCGCTGCTGTTCCAGACCGGCTACCTGACGATCAAGCACGTGCGGGACCGGGGCGGCGTCCGCCGCTACCGGCTGGGTTACCCGAACCGGGAAGTTCGGCAGAGCCTGAACGAGAGCCTGCTGCGGCTTCTCGTGCAGGATTCGACGCACCAGACCGCCAACAGCGACCGCCTGTACGACCTGCTGGAGGCCAACGACTTCGCGGGGCTGGAGACGCTGTTCCAGGCCTTCTTCGCGAGCATCCCCTACGAGTGGTACACGAACAACGACATCGCCGCTTACGAGGGCTACTACGCGAGCGTCTTCTATTCCTACTTCGCGGCGACGGGGTTCGACATCACGGTCGAGGATTCGAGCAACCGAGGTCGCGCGGACATGGCGGTGAGGTTCGGGGGCAACGTCTACCTGTTCGAGTTCAAGGTGGTGGAGCAGGCGACCGACGGCGCCGCGCTGGCGCAGCTCAAGGAGCGGGGCTACGCGGACAAGTATGGTGCCTCCGGTGAACTCATCCACCTGATCGGTGTGGAGTTCAGCAGGGAGACACGCAACGTGACCGCGTTCGAGGTAGAGACGGCTTGAGCCCTGGTCTCGATTTCGTCGTGGCGATGACTTGCCTGCCGTCAGCAGGACACGCAGTTGTCGTTGTTCACCGCGCCGAGGCCCTCCAGGTAGCCCAGCGTCTCGGGGAACGGCAGCGTCCGCTGGTACGGCCCGTTCGCCATGTCGGCCGTGGTCTGGCCGCGGCGGCTGATTGCCATGACGTCGGCGCCCTTCTCGACGAGGTAGCGCACCAGCTCCGTGTCGCCGCGCGCGGCGGCGTGGTGGAGCGCGTTGTAGCCGTCGTGGTCGCGGGCGTTGACGTCGACGCCCACTTCCTCGATCAGGTACTGCACCGACGGCATCCAGCCGTCCGGCACGTGCCGGTGGGCGTTCGACTCGAAGCCCTCCCCGTAGCCGACGCCCGAGGCGGCGTGGAGCGGCCAGACGCCGGGACCGCCGGGGACGGCCGGCGGCAGCCCGGAGGGATCCGGGAAGTTGTCGTCCCTGCGCCGCCGCGGCTCGGGCGCCCGCGTCGGGATGTTCGGATCCGCGCCGTGGGCCATCAGCAGCTTCATCGCCGCGACGTCGGTGGCGTAGGCGGCCCGCCAGAACGGGGTGGCGCCGTCGACGCTCTCCGAGCAGCAGTGGTTGTACGACATGTACCAGAGGTGGTTGTTGGTCCGCACGTTCGGGTTCGCGCCGGCCTCGAGCAGCGCCTCCATGACGTCGAGGTAGGTGGCCTCCTGCTGGTCGTGGGCGCGGGGCTGCGGGTAGCGGGCCCGCGGCGCCCACTGCAGGTTGAGCGCGGCGAACAGCGGCGTGGCGCCGCCGTCGGTGGCGATGTTCGGGTCGGCGCCCCGTTCGATGAGGCGCAACGCCAGGTCGAAGTGCCCGTTCATCGTGGCGATCTGCAGCGGGCTCGTGTGGTCGCCGCTCACGCGGTCGACGTCGGCGCCGGCGTAGACCAGCGCCATCGCCACGTCGATGTGGCCCTGGCGGGCGGCGTGCAGCAGCGCGGTCAGGCCGCCCTGCCGGCCGACGCGCTCGGTGTAGTCGCGGGGCGTTCCGCGGGAGAGCCGGCGGCCCTCGTTGTCCTGCTTCGCGGTTTCGGGGAACGCCTGCACCCGCCGGGCCGCCCGGATCGCGGCCTGGACCTGGCTGGCGGTAGGCTGCCAGCCCGTCTGTTCGTGCGGCGGCGCGGCGGCCCGGAACCCGTCCAGCACCTCCTGGCGCCGGTAGGCGGCGGCACGGTCCTCCGCGTCGAGGGCGGGCAGATCGACCACCCGGGTCGCGATCTCCAGGCCCGCGCCCCGCTCCATCAGCACGGTCACCGGGCCGACCCGGTTGGACGCCGCCGCGAACATCAGCGGCGTCTGGCCCCAGGTGCTCTCCCGCACGTCGATGTTCGCCCCGTGGTCCAGCAGGGCCGCCACCGCCTCGGCGCTGCCCGCCTGCGCGGCCAGATGCAGGGCGGTCGCCCCGCTGGTCGTGGCTGCGTGCGGGTCGGCGCCGGCTTCCAGCAGCGCGCGGAGGACGCCGGGCTGTCCGGAGCGACTGCCGACGTGCAGCGGCGTATGCTGTCCGATGCGGGTGGTGGCCTCCAGGTGGGCGCCCGCGTAGATGAGCGTCTCGGCCAGCTCGACGTCGCTTCGCATCGCCGCCCAGTGCAGCGCCGTCATGCCGTCGGCCTGCGCGGTCTGGACGTCGACGCCCCGCTGCAGCAGGCTTCGCACCGCTTCGACGTCGCCCCGGCTCGCCGCGTCGGCCACCGGCGCGTCCGCCGGCGCCGCCGCCAGCACCGCGAGAAGGACGGGTGCGGCACACAACGCCGCCGTGAATCCCCAGCGCAGCGATCCGTTCATGACTCTTCTCCAGAAGGCCGGCATCCGACGACCGGGTCGGATGCCGGTGGCAAAGCGCGAACTCCCGCGTCTTCCGTACTGCCCGATTGCGCGCTCAGACGTTGAGCGCGAGCTCGCCCGTGCTGTCGCCGAAGCTGGCCCGGTCGTCGTGCCCGAGCGCGTGCAGCAGGGTGAGCATGGCGTTCGCCATCGGCGTTCCCTCGTCCGCCCGCACGTGACGTCCGCCCGCCAGCCGGCCGTTGGCGTGGCCGAAGACGATGAGCGGGCAGCGCTTGTGGTTGTGCAGGTTGGGGTCGCCCATCCCGGAACCGTAGAGGATGACGCTCTTGTCGAGCAGGTTCGTGTCGCCCTCTACGGTGCTCTTCAGCTTGTCGAGGAGGTACGGGAGCAGGCTCACGTGGTAGCGGTTGATCTTGTTGAACTCGAGGATCCCTTCCTCGTTGCCGCCGTGGTGCGAGGCCGAGTGGAACGGCCTGTCGGTCTCGCTCAACGGGTACACCCGGCCCGACGCGTCGCGGCCCATCTTGAACGAGAAGACGCGTGTCACGTCGCTCTCGAAGGCGAGCGCCTGCACGTCGAACATCAGCTTCACGTGCTCGTCGAACGAGTCGGGCACGCCGGCCGGGGCCTCGGGCAGCTCCCGGGTCTCGCCGTTCATGTTGCGTTCCTCGACCCGCTGGATGCGCCGCTCGATCTCGCGGATGTTGTCCAGGTAGCGCTCCATTCGCCGGCGATCCGTCGGTCCGAGCTCGCGCGTCAACTGCGCGACCCGCGACGTCATCCAGTCCAGGATGCTCGCGTCCGTCTTCCGCCGCGCGGCGCGCTCCTCGGCCGTGCCGCCCACGCCGAAGAGCTGCTCGAAGGCCACCCGCGGCGAGCGGGTCACCGGGAGCGGCTCGGTCGGCGAGGCCCAACTGATCGAGTCGGTGTAGACGCAGGTGTAGCCGTAGGCGCAGCCGCCCGCCTGGTCGACGTTCTCGATGCAGAGCTGCATCGACGGCAGCGGCGTGTCCTGCCCGAACCGCTGCGCGTGGAGCTGGTCCAGGGAGGTTCCGGCGCGGACGTCCGAACCCTGGGTCTGCTTCGGATGCGACTGGGTCAGGAAGACCGAGCTGGTCCGGAAGTGGTCGCCGCCGATCTCGGGAGGCGAGAACGCCTCGGCCATCCCGACGTCGGTGTCGCTGATGATGGTCAGGTGCTCGCGGTACGGCTCCAGCGAGCTGAGGGCGCCCTTGCTCAGGTCGAAGTGGCGGCCCGACTCGGCCGGGGCCCACAGGTGCTGCGTGCCGCCCCAGGCGTTGGAGCCCGCGGCGCCGTGCACCATCTCCATGCAGACCAGACGGGTCGGATCGAGCGCCGCCCGGGTGGTCGCCGATACCCGTCCCGCCGGATGCATCGCATCCAGGAAGGGCAGGGCGAGCGAGGCGGCGCCGACGTCACGGAGAAACGTACGCCGAGGAATGTGCTTGCCAGTGATGTACATGAATCTGTCTCCCACCTGTGTCTGTCGGTCCGTCTCCCGGCAGTTACTGTGCTTCGGTCGTGTCGCCGTCGGTTTCCGCCCGCTGCATCCGGAACGCGGGGCTGTTGATGACGCCGAGGATGAACGAGGACATGCGGTAGTCGTTGTCGCGCGCCGCCGCGGTGATGGCCCGGACGGTCGGCATGTCGTAGTGTTCGACGCGCCGGCCGAGCGCGTAGGCCATCAGGTTCTCGGCGAACGTGCGGGCCAGCGAATCCGGGAGCGCGAGCAGCGCTCCGCGCAGATCCTGCGGGGTGGACACCTCGGTCCCGTCCCACATCTGGCCGCGCGTGTCGAGGGGCATGCCGTTCTCGCGGATCCGCCACTTGCCGATGACGTCGAAGTTGTCCAGCGCGAGGCCGAGCGGATCCATGAACCGATGGCAGGCGTTGCAGGTCGGATTCGTCCGGTGAATCTCCATCCGCTCGCGCGTCGTCAGCGACCGGCCGTCGATGACCGTGGCCGTTTCGTCGAGGTCGGGCACGGCCGGCGGCGGCGGCGGCGGCGGCACGCCGAGGACCACTTCCATCACCCACTTGCCCCGCAGTACCGGCGACGTGCGGTTGGCCATCGACGTGAGCATGAGGACGGAGCCGTGACCGAACAGGCCCCGCCGCCGGTCGTCGGCGAGGCGGACGCGCCGGAACTGCGGTCCCGCGACGTTCGGCAGGCCGTAGTGCCGGGCCAGGCGCTCGTTCACGAATGTGTAGTCGGCCGTGAACAGCTCGAAGAAGCTGCGGTCCTCGCGCACGAGGCTGTCGAACAGCAGCTCCGTCTCGCGGCGCATCGCGTCGGCGAGCTGCCGGTCGAAATTCGGGAACCAGAAAGCGTCCGGCTGGACCTGGTCCATGTCCTGCAGGCGCAGCCACAGGGCGGCAAATCGGGCGGCCAGCGATTCCGACCGCGGGTCGGCCAGCATTCTGCGCACCTGCACGTCGAGCACGTCCGGGTCCGACAGCTTGTCGTCTGCCGCCAGAGCGACCAGCTCCTCGTCGGGCGGCCCGGCCCAGAGGAAGAACGCGAGGCGCGACGCGAGGGCCACGTCCGAGATCCGGTAGTTCTCGCCCGGCTCGACCGTTTCCGCCGGCCGCTCCAGGCGGAACAGGAAGTCCGGGCTGGCCAGCGTCGCCTGCAGCGCCGTCCGGATCCCGGTCTCCCAGCCGCCGTCGCGGAGGCCCGCCTCGTAGAACGCCATCAGGTCGCCGACGTCCGTCCCGGTCAGCGGCCGGCGGTAGGCGCTCGTGGCGATGCGCGTGATGATCTCCTCCGCGCAGGGACGCTCGGTCGCGGGGGACGTCGGGCGGCAGGTGAAGACACGCTGGCGGCTCGGCGTTTCCGACACGCCGGTCACGTCGTAGGGGCCGTCGACGATGAAGTCGCGCATGTGGGGCAGGGCGGTCACGCCGTACCCCAGGTCGCCGATCTCGGTATCGACGATCGACCACTCGTGAGGCGCCAGCACGTCCTCCACCGGTCCTTCGAACTGGCGGACGAACACCGCGGAGACGCGCCTGGGTCCCGCGCGGACGAAGATCGGCTCCTCAACCTCCAGGTATACGCCGTTGGGGTCGGAGGTCCGCAGCCACTGGTCCATCGCCAGCAGCGCTACCGGTTCGCCGTCGATCGAGATCTCGATCTGCTCGTTGCGGATGGTCGATCCGGACAGACCGCCGGTGGTCGTGTGCTGGAACGCCATCGTGAAGACGTAGTCGCCGTCGGCGGGGAAGTTGTGCAGCACCGAGAATCCGCCGCGGCTGCCGTACGGCGCGCCTTCCACCCGGTCCCACTGCGAGTAGGCCCGCGACTTCGAGTAGGTCGTCTGCTTCGGGGCGGCGTTGGGATTGCCGATCGCGAGCTGGGCGACCTCGGTCGCGGCTCGCAGGTAGCCGTCGAGCAGCGTCGCCGACAGCATCTGGACGTCGGCGATGTTGTCGAAGTTGGCGCTCATCGTGTCGAGCGGCAGGTAGTCGCCCGCGTCTATCTGCAACCCCAGCAGGTCGTGGACGGCCCGTTCGTACTCGTACCGGTTCAGGCGTTGGAAGGTCCGGTAGCCGGGGTTCGGATTGTCCGCGGCCCCCTGGTCCACCACCGATTCCAGCGTCTCGACGAGCGCGGTGAGCGTCCCGGCCGCGGGCCGCCGGACGCCCGGCGGGGGCATCATGTTGGCCCGCAGCTTGCGGATCATCTTCTCGGTGCGCGCGGCCTCCTCCGGATTGCTCGCCGCCGTGCCGACGTCGAAGTCTTCCAGCGAGAGGTTGCCGGTCAGCATGCGGTCGTTGTGGCAGGTCCGGCAGTACCGCTGCACGACCCCGGTCAGCTCCGCGTGGTCGGGGACCGCCTCGGCGGGCGCGGGAACGGCCTCCTGGGCCGGGGTGCGGGCGGCCGTGTCGACGGACAGGACCGCGGCCGCGAGGAGGACGGCGAGCAGAGCGGCGGGCGCAGCAAATGTTCTCATGGCTAATCGCCCCGGCCATGCGCCGAACGACCGTGCGCAGACGGCCGGATTCTCGAATCGGGACAGTGTATCAGTCTTGTGCGCAAGCGCCAGCGGAAAGTGAACGGAATCGCGAAATCTGCGCGCTGCAGGCGTTTCCAGCCGGTCGACGCGCGCGTGGCACTGGGGCCCGTTGCGATCGCTTCGGTCTGCGCCGCCTGGCTGCAGGCTGGACCCCGTCCGCGGCGGGGCGTAGGATGGCGGCATGATGCAGCCGCTGGATCCCCTCCATACCCGCGCCCCGGTCTTCTCTCCGCGCAGCGGCGCACCGGGGACCGAGGTTGCCGTGGAAACCCCCGATCTCCCGGCCCTGACTCCCGTGTACCTCGGCATGGGGGCGACCCGCTCCAGCTTCGAGGTCCTCCGCCAGCTCGTCACGAGCGAGCGGGGCGAGATGTCCGCGGTTGTCGAAGTGCCCGACTGGGCCACGGCCGACCGCACCCACTACTTCGTGCTCGTCGACGTCTACTTCCGGCCGCTGGCGGTCTCTGCGGCCTTTCACGTGACGGAGTCCGATGGGACGCTGCGGCGCCGCGGACGGATCACGGACGCCACGGCCGGCTGCCTGACCCTGAGCGAAGCGGGCGACGGGGAGGAGTTCTACGTGTTGACAGGTGACGTGCAGGAACTTACGCTGGGAGACGAGATTCTGGTCGAGGGGACTCTCGGCGAGTCGCCCGGCTGCGGGCAGGGGACGGCCCTGCAGGTCACGCGCGCCGAACGGTTGGACTGAACCCCCTCCGTCGTACGGAGCGCGCATCATCGGCGCACGAGCGATGCGCGACGAGGAGCGATTCATGGGGTTGACAGGGGCGAAGGTGCGGTTGCGGAACCCCCGGCTTCCGGATCTGGAGCCGGTCGAGATCGATGCGCTGGCCGACACGGGATCGATGCACCTGTGCATTCCGCGCTGGCTGCAGCGGCGGCTGCAGCTCGAGGAGTCCGAAAAGAAACCGGTGACCCTGGCCGACGGCAGGGTCGTGCAGGTTCCCTACGTCGGCCCGCTCGAGTTGCGCTTCGAGAACCGGGTCGGGTTCACGGGAGCGCTGGTCATGGGCGAGCAGCCCCTGCTGGGGGCCATCCCCATGGAGGATATGGATCTGGCCGTCGTGCCGCGGACACGACAGGTTGTCGTGAACCCGGAGAGTCCCGACGCGGCCAGGAGCAGGGCGTAGGAGCCGCAGAGAAGCCCACTTCCGTTGGAGTGGGCTGCAGATCTGGACGGGCCCGGGGAGTTGCTCCACCGGTGCAGGTGCCGCCGCGGTTGGAGCGGACTCCGGCTCCCCGTCCGCCTCGCGCCCCGAAACGCCTCGCGAGCGCGGCCTTTCGGCCCATCCCGCCCGCTCCATGACCTTGCGCCGCAGCACTTCGCGTCGCTGCGTTCTGCGGCGCAAGCTCCTAGAACGGAGGCTCCTGCCACGGCTCGCGCCGCACCAGCTCGCCGCTGCCGGCGATGCCCAGCACCGCGCCGTCCCGGTACACGACCTCGCCACGCCGGATCGTGAGCTGCGGCCAGCCGGTCACCTCCCGTCCCGCGTGGATCGAGTAGCCGCTGCCCGAGAACATGTCCTCGTCGCGGATCGTGCGCGTTTCGTTCGCGTCCCACAGCACGAGGTCGGCGTCCGATCCGACGGCGATGGTCCCCTTGCGCGGATACAGACCGAACAGGCGGGCCGGGTTCGACGAGGTGACCTCCACGAACCGCTCCAGGGAGATACGCCCGTCGTTGACGCCGTCCGAGTAGAGCATCGGCAGCATCACCTGCAGGTTGCTCATGCCGGCCCGGTGCTGCGCGACGTTCTGCGCCGGGTCGAGCTTCTGCTCGCGCGTGTAGGCGACGTGATCGGTGGCTACCACGTGGACGGTCCCGCGGGCGATCCCGTCCCAGAGGGCGTCCAGGTCGCTCTGCTCGCGCAGCGGCGGCTGGCCGATGTACAGCCCCGGCGTGGGCCCTTCGAACCGCTCGCGGGTCAGGTGCAGGTAGATGGGGCGCGTCTCGACGTAGACCGGCAGGCCGCGCTCCTGCGCCGCCTCGGCCACCCGCAGGGCGCGTTCCGACGACAGGTGCACGATGTACATCGGCACGCCGGTCGCCTCGGCCATCGCCACCGCGCGTTGCGTCGCCGCTTCCTCCGCCTCCACCGGCCGGGCGTCGGCGAAGTAGGCGAGCGAGCCGCGGCCCTCGGCGACCATCCGTTCCGAGGTGACTCGCACGATGGCGGCGTCCTCGCAGTGCATCATCATCAGCACGCCGTTCTCCCGCGCCGCGTGCATCGTGGTGACGAAGCCGGGAGCTCTGGCGTCGAACGTCGGCCGCACCATGAACACCTTGATGGTGGTCTGGCCGGCGGCTGCGAGCGCCGCCAGCGAGTCCGTCGTGGCGCTGGCCGGATCGGAGACGATGGGGTGGAAGATGACGTCGGCGATGGTTTGCGCCTCTATCTCGGGTGTGGCGCGCGCCAGCGTCTCCGCAGGCGTTTCCCCGTCGGCGACGCCTCCGAAGTTCGAGATGGTGGTGATGCCGCCGGCGAGCGCCGCGCGCGATCCGGAGGTGTAGTCGTCCATCCGGATGCCGCCGAGATGCACGTGGGGATCGATCCCGCCCGGCAGCACCAGCAGCCCGCTCGCGTCGATATCCTCCGTGTCGGCGTCGCGCGCCGCGAGGCCGGTTCCGATCTCCGTGACGGTCGCGCCGACGATCCGGACGTCGGCCGCCCGCAGTGCGCCGTCGGTGAAGACCTCGCCGCCCCGGATGATGATCTCCTGTTCCGATTGGGCCGCGGAGACCACTCCGATCACGACGAGTCCGGCGCTGGCGACGAGACTGCGCAGCCAGTTCATGACACCCTCCACTGCATCGCGTCCGCGGCTCTGCCGGGACGTGCAATCTTTCCGGAGCTTCCCATCGCTACGCGCTCCGCCGATTCGGCCCCCACGGCAAGGCGTGGTGCGGCACGCTCACTCCGACGCACGGCTCGCGGCCCCGTTGCCGCCGGCTCCTTCTTCGCCTGCCGCGTCCCAGCGCTGGCGCCAGGATCCCCGCAGGGCATCCATGCGCTCCCGGTACTGCTCGGCGAGCTCCTCGGGCACGACGGCGTTCGCGAGGTCCGAGAAGAGCGTGACATAGGGGGCGAGCACGGAATCGCGCAGCAGCCGCTCGCCGGTCGGGACGTAGGCGATCACCGGCAGAACGACCAACGCGGCCGCGAGCAGCGCGGCGACGAAGCCGGCCGCGGCGCCGGCGAGCCGGTCCGCCCACCCGAGCATCGCCGCCTTGAGCAGTCCCCGCATGATGCGCCCGGCCAGCGCGCCGGCCAGCATCGTGCCCAGGAAGATCGCCAGGTAGCCGATAAGGTTCGCGGCCGGCGCCGGGATGTCCATCGCGCCCAGCACCGCCGCGGCGGCCAGTCCGTGGAACCGGGCGGCGAGGATGAACGCGGTCACGAGCGCTCCGATCCCGATCAGCAGGCGTGTCAGTCCCTTGAGCAATCCCAAGAGCACCAACAGCCCGACGAGGACGAGCAGGAGGAGGTCGAACGCGTTCAGATCCATCGCGCCTCACCGCTGGTCGACGGGATCCCGGTGATCCGCGCCCAGCATCGCGTGGCTTACCTGGCGGGCGATGTCGCGCGCGCGGCGAGATGCGTCCCGCGGCGTCCGGCTCGCCAGCAACCGGTCCAGAGCCTGACGGCCGAGACCGGGCAGCGCGCGGCTCCGATCGGTCTGCGTGAACGCGCCCTTCGACCCGGTTCCGGCTACCCAGATGCGCACGCCGTGGCGGTCGTAGAGGCCGCGCGGCATGGCGACGTCGACCCGCACCGGCGCGTCGGGGTTCAAGGGTGTAATCGGTTGCGGGGCGGCGTCCGCGTCGTCTGTCCGAAGGTCGTGAGTCATGCACCACTCCAGGGAGCGGGCGTTCGTCGGGGAGCACGTCCAGTATAGCGCCGCCCAACCCGTTCCAAGGCTCGGTGCTCGACACCGGGGGACCCGGCCCGGGCAGCCGGGCTTCAGAACGCACGTCGTTGCGTGCCACGGTGCAAGTGCCCGGCCCCGCACGGCAGCCGTTGGCGGCACGCCTCCGCACCGGCTTCGATTTCCGCCGCGCTATGATCGACCCCTGTTCCGACACTTGCGGAGAGCCGGCAAACGGCCGGGAAGGGATGTTCCGATGACCCAGAGCCTGCAGCGTCTGGTTCCACTCGCGGCGGCGGTCGTCCTGACGGGTTGTGGGTCCGCCTGGGCGCAGACGTCGGTGCCCGACGGCGAGTGGCACGCCATCGGCCGGGACGCGGCCAACACCAAGTACTCGCCGCTCGACCAGATCGACGCGGACAACTTCACGGACCTGGCGATCGCGTGGCGCTGGACGTCGCTCTCCACCGCTGTGGCCGAGGCCAACGAGCGCATCCGTCCCAGTCAGTTCAAGTCGGTGCCATTGATGGCGGGCGGGCTGGTCTACGTCAGCACCGCGCTCGGGCAGGTGGCGGCGCTCGACGCCGGCAGCGGCGAGCCGGTCTGGACCTATGACCCGCAGATCTACGCGTATCTCGACCGGCCGCCCAACATGGGCTGGCACCACCGCGGGGTCTCGTATTGGAAGGACTCGCAGAGCGACGACGCGCGCATCTTCATCGCCAGCCACGACAAGCGGCT
Source organism: Acidobacteriota bacterium (assembly GCA_009861545.1). NCBI lineage: Bacteria > Pseudomonadati > Acidobacteriota > Acidobacteriota bacterium. Next base: position 37,306 of record VXME01000006.1, read on the forward strand.
GGTTGCGCTGAACGCGCGCACCGGCCGGCGCTATCCCGACTTCGGCACCGGCGGCTACGTCGACCTGACCGCCGGCTTCGAGCGCGAGATCGACGCCTCGCGGATGACTTGGTCGTCGCCGGTCGCCATCGCCGGCGACACGGTCATCGTCGGCAGCATCGTGCAGGACACCCGGCTGACCTTGCGCGAGGCGTCTCCCGGCCACGTGCGGGCTTACGACGCGCGCACCGGCGAAATGAAATGGATCTTCCGGACCATCCCGCGCGGCGACGACTTCGGCGCCGACACCTGGGGCAACGAGTCGTGGCGTTACAGCGGGCACTCCAACGTCTGGTCCTACATGGCGGTCGACGAGGAGGCGGGCTACGTCTACCTGCCGACCGGCACGCCGTCGAACGACTGGTACGGCGGCATGCGGCCCGGGGACAACCTGTTCGCCGAGAGCATCGTTGCGGTCGACGTCGAGACGGGCGAGCGGGTCTGGCACTTCCAGGCGATCCATCACGGGCTCTGGGACTGGGACTTCCCGACCGGGCCGAACCTGTTGGACGTCACCGTCGACGGCCGCCCGATCAAGGCCATCGCCCAGGTGAGCAAGCAGGGCTTCACCTATGTGTTCGACCGGATCACGGGCGAGCCGGTCTGGCCGATCGAGGAGCGGCCGGTGCCGCAAGGCAACGTGCCCGGCGAGTGGTACTCGCCCACGCAGCCGTTTCCGACGAAGCCGCCGCCGTTCGACCGGCAGGGCTTCGCGATCGAGGACGTGATCGACTTCACGCCGGAGCTGCGCGCCGAGGCGCTCCGGATCATCAACAGCCGGGCGCGGTTCGGGCCGCTCTTCTCGCCGCCGGTGGTGCGCGGGGCCGAGGTGCCGTTCATCCAGGTGCCGGGGGCCGGAGGCGGCGCGAACTGGCAGGGCGCGGCGGTGGACGTGGAGACGGGGCAGCT